>JAUIJG010000011.1 GCA_030431355.1 bacterium | reverse complement strand
ATGAAGACCGTCAGACCTGTATTATCTTTGGAGACGGCGGTGGTGCCGCTTTGATAGAACCGACCGAAGAAGGCGAAGACGGCATCATCGATTTTCTTCATGAAGTGGATGGTTCAGGTGGAGAATTTCTTTGTATTCCTGCAGGAGGTTCCAAGCATCCCACATCGAAAGAAACCCTGGACAGTAAGATGCATTTTGTCCATCAGGATGGAAAAGTTGTCTTTAAGTATGCCACCAGGAAAATGCCTGAGCTTTGCGTGAAGCTTCTTGAGAGGCATGGTTATACAGGTGATGATGTCGACATTTTTATTCCTCACCAGGCCAACTTGAGAATCATATCTGCCGCCGTGGATAGACTCAAGGTGCCGATGGAGAAAGTTATAGTCAACATAGCCGAGTATGGTAATACCACTGCCGGTACTCTACCCTTAGCTATCGATACCGCACTGAAAGAAGGCAAATTGAAGAAAGGCGACCTGGTTCTATTTGGCTCTGTTGGGGCTGGATTTAGCGCCGGTGCCATGTTGATGCGCTGGGCCTACTAGCAGGGAAGAATTGTTTAGTCTTTTCCTCCGCCCTTTTTCTTCAGGCATTTGATCTGGATCTCATCGTCCTTGATGCTAACCTTTGCTGTCCCGCCATTCTGCAGTTTTCCGAAAAGCAGCTCTTCTGATAGCGGTTCTCTGATTTTTTGCTGGATCATTCGTGACATGGGCCTTGCTCCGAACAGCTTGTCAAATCCTTTTTTGCCCAACCATTCAACCGCATCTTCGCTGACTTCCAGATCTACCTCTTGTTCTTTAAGCTGCATTGTCAACTCTTTCAAGAATTTGTTGACCACTAAAAGTATGTGTTCCATGGATAGTTGATTGAAAGCCACCCAGGCGTCAAGCCTGTTGCGAAATTCAGGACTGAAGGTTCGCTCTATGGCGGACTTCGCTTTGCTGGCTCCCGGAGTCATGTTCTTCTTCGGATGATCAGACACCAGCTGGGGCTGCACACTGAAGCCTATATCTTCAGAGGTCATATCCCGCGCACCGGCATTGGTGGTCATGATTATGATCACGTTCCTAAAGTCTGCTTTTTTGCCATTGTTGTCGGTTAGAGTGGCGTGGTCCATCACTTGCAGCAAAATATTAAAGAGGTCGGGATGAGCTTTCTCGATCTCATCGAGAACCAGAACACAATGGGGCGTTTTGTTTATAGCGTCGGTCAAAAGTCCGCCCTGGTCAAAACCGACATATCCCGGAGGTGCACCGATTAGCCTCGAGACCGTATGTTTCTCCATGTATTCACTCATATCGAAACGCAGAAACTTGACTCCCATTACAGCAGCTAATTGCTTGGCCAGTTCGGTTTTTCCTACTCCTGTGGGACCTGAAAACAGAAAAGAGCCCACCGGTTTGCTGGGATTTCCCAGTCCAGAGCGAGATAGAACAATGGCTTTGACCACCTGTTCGACCGCGTGATCCTGTCCGTAAAGTACGTCTTTTAGTTCTTTTTCAAGATTCTTCAGTTTCTCTTTATCCGATCCGGATACTGATTTTGCCGGAATACGAGCAATTGAAGCCACTATGTCTTCGATGTCTTGCACCGTCACGACGCGATCCTTGCGCTCCTCATCGGTTAAGAGTCGAAAAGCCGCGCCTACTTCATCGATAACGTCTATCGCTTTGTCCGGCAAATGCTTCTCGTTTATATGCCTGGCGGATAACTCGACAGCTGCCTCCAGGACTTCGTCACTGTATTCGACACCGTGGTATTCTTCGTACTGTTTTCTAAGCCCTTTGAGAATTTCTATCGATTCTGCTTTCGTAGGCTCGATGATGTCGATTTTCTCGAAACGTCTTGCCAGAGCCTTATCCTTTTCGAAAGAGGCCTTGTATTCCGTATGGGTTGTAGAACCGATACAGCGAATATCGCCACTGGTTAAATATGGTTTGAGAATGTTTGACGCGTCCAGGCTGCCACCGCCACTAGTGCCAGACATTACGATGGAATGTATCTCGTCGATTACAAGAATAGATTTCTCTTTCGCTTTTAGTGCTTTCAAAACGCTCTTCAAGCGCTTCTCGAATTCACCTTTATACTTGGCTCCTGCGAATAAAGAGCCCATATCCAGGGAGAATACTTCAGATCCTTTGAGAAGTTCCGGTACCTGACCTTCGCTTATCCTAATGGCTAGACCTTCGGCTATGGCGGTTTTACCGACCCCGGGATCACCCACATAGACAGGATTATTCTTCCTTCTTCTGGAGAGAATTTGAATCGTCCTTCTCAACTCTTTCTCACGGCCTACCAGAGGATCTATCTTTCCATCTCTGGCTCTCTGGGTAAGATCCGAGGTGAAAATCTCCAGGGGGTTTTTGATGGGGCGATCTTCTTCCTCGCCCAGACCCACGGCTACGGAGCTTTCATCATCATCTTCTTCTTCTTCAATTCCGTCTCCTGTAATGCCGTGGGAAATATAGCTGAGCACATCCAGTCTGGATATGCCTTGCTTCTCCACCAGGTAGGTGGCATAGGATCGGCGTTCATCGAATAGAGCGGCGATCACGTTCCCGGCGTCGATGGTTGTTTGTCCGGAAGAGTGGGCCTGCATGATTGCCCGGCGAAGAACTCTCTCATAAGAGGCCGTTTGCAGCAAGTTGTAGTCAACCGTGAAAGGTATTTGTTCGAAGGACTTACTGATAAATTCGTCCAGCTCTTGTTTTAACTCTTCTGTGTCTCCGCCGCACTTTTTGATAACGTCGGCTCCGGTTTTATCTTCTATAAGCGCCCGCAACAGATGTTCCAGGGTCAGGTATTCGTGACGCTGGGAGATTGCATCTTCGGCTGCTTTGGTTATTGTTTTTTCCAGTTCTGGGGAGAGCATCTAGTTTCTTTCAAAGATTAGAGAAGACCAACACATTTCAATTTACCACTTTAATCAGTCTTCCTCCATGGTACAGAGAAGCGGGAAATCATTATTTCTTGCCTCCGCTATGACCCGGTTTACTTTCTCTTCGGCAATTTCAAAGGTATAGACTCCGGCCACTCCCAGGCCCTGCTGGTGCACTGCCAGCATAATGCGGGTCGCTTCCTCTTCTTTCTTGTGGAAAACGCTCATCAATATAAGAACGACAAATTCCATGGTGGTGTAGTCGTCGTTGTGTAGCAGAACCTTGTAGAGGGGAGGTTTTTTTACCTTCTTCTTTGTCTTGGTTACTACTTCTTGTTCATGTTCTGTCTGGTGATTCGGATCCCAATGGGACATCGAGTACCTCGCTTCGGCTACGAATCTCTTCAAGCTATTTTATAGCGAAAAACAGAAAACTTTCCAGGGTTTGGTCACTTGTTTACAAGTAAGCCGGGGAGCTTTCTGCTTCTCGAAAATGGTATTAAATTTAGTGGCTGGTTTAGTCGAACTTATCCAGCCAGTTGGTCGTCGGACATGTAACCGCCCAGGTCGAATTTGTCATTCACCCATTGGGTTAAAACCGCTGCAACGGCGGCGATGGCAAGACAACTGATGATTCCTTCCATTGGTTTATGGATTCCTTACTACAGGGTTCCACAGAGCTAATTCTTTTTCGTATATTGAAAGAATCGCTGATTATATTCTCAGGCCGGCCAGGTTAAGGGGCGGTTAAGAGAGCGGTTAAGTGCCAACTTTTAAGCTGTTCCGGCAACAATGCGGAATCGTGCCCGCTGGCCAGTGTTTCGGAAGATCTTAGCGAGGAGATCCGCCTGCCAGGAGGAGGAGGTTTTGATTAATCCGATTCCAGTGCTGATTCTGTCTGTTGTACGTCGTGCTGCCAAGTGGGGTGCCTGGGCTCTTCTCTGACCTGGTCCCCGGGAAATTGGGGGATGCGGAACCAGAAAGTGCTGCCCTGGTCCGGTTCGCTATCTACGCCAATCTCTCCACCGTGGGCTTCAACGATCGCTTTACAGATGGCAAGACCAAGACCACTTCCCTTTTTCTCCCCTGCGTCTCCGCGACCCACCTGTTTGAATTTTTCGAAGACCAGGTCGATTTTGCTGCCAGGAATACCCGGTCCATGGTCGACAATCTTAACTTCGAGAAAGGGTATTTCATCATTACTATCTAGAAGGGTGCAGTTGACAAGGACTTTCGTAGACTCTGGAGAGAATTTCACGGCATTGCTCAATAGATTGACCAGGACCCGGTTCAATCTTCCCGAATCTACCTTTAAGGTTTCGTTCTCATAGCTAGTGCGAATCGATACATCATGTTGATCTGCTTCCGGCTTAACCATGTATACGGCATTATTAACCAGGTCTTCCAACTCGGTCTCTTCATAGTTGAGGGTGAGGCCCCCGGACTCATATCGCTCCACATCAAGCAAGTCATTGATCATTGTTATCAAAGAACTGACGGACTGCTGCGCCAGACCCACCAGGCGGTTGCCCCGGTCGTTCAGGTCTCCTACCACGCCCTCCAGCATCATATCCAGGATCACACCCAGGGATGTTAAGGGCGCTCTCAGGTCGTGACTGACCATGGCTATCACTTCTTGTTTCAGGCGCTCGGCCTCTTTTCGCTCGGTGATATCGTGGACCACACAGAAGATGCTTCTGCTGTTGTCTGCCCATTTTGCCGTCCATTCTGTGTGAACAAAGCGACCATCGTGCCGTTTTAGACGGATTTGAAAGTTTCGCTCCGACTCCGATTCTTTTGTGTTTTCGAGATTTTTGAAAGCCTGGTCATGGTCGTCAACATGGACTAGATTGATTAAGTTAGTACCCAGCAAATCCGTCAGTTCATACCCTAACTTGGCTTCTATGGCAGGATTTACCTCTGAAATCCTGAGGGATTCATTTAAGGAGCAAATGATAACCGCTGTGTTATCGATCATTGCCCTTTCCTTTTCTCTTGTTGCCTCTAGCTCCGTCGACAGGTTGTGAATTACGCCGTCTAGTTTTGCCAGTTCATCGGTTCCGGATATAGGTTTGCCCAGGGGCTTTCCGATGGCAATATTCATAGTATTGTTCATCAAAACATTGAATCTTCTGGCGAAGGTAAGAGAGAAAATAATGGCCAGGAATACGGCCAGAACTACGTTGGCGATGGCGGCACTTTCAACCATGGTTTTTAGCCTTTTGCGGCTCAGGTTCTGTTTCTCCTGGTAGCGACGCCGGGCGTCCGACTGTTGCTCAATAACTTTGAGCCCTGATTTATTCAAGCTCTTGACCAGATTGCTAACTTTACTCATGCGACTGATGTTGCCGTATTCGGCTGATTCATCAAGAATGTCCGAGTTGCTTGATTTGAAAATTGCGGCAATTTCATCGACGGTATGGATGAATTTGTCTGTTTCAACGTCGGGCTCGGGAGAAACCGCATTTATCTGAGTGAGCTTCTCTTTTCTGTTGTTGAGGTTCTGGTAGATCTCCTGCATCTCATTCATGAAACTTTCCGAATGAGTGGTTTTGAAGAGTACCATTTGGGTGCTGGCGGTCCAGGTGTCATTGAGAATCAGATTGACATAGACCATGGTCTCCACCGCTCTGGTCTCACCCTGTCTGTCTTTCTCAACCTCTTCCAGGGCGGAGACAACCACCCCGAGGAAGCAAAGCTCTATCACCAGGGGGACGATGATCAAAAGCGCAATTTTATGGGTGATTTTAAACACTGGGTAGTCCGCAGACGCCGGGCCCGGGGCGCCATCCTCTATCTATTCTTGCCCGCTGGTGAGAGGTGATATTCATATTTAAAATAACGACCCGCCTTGATTCGTATTTCTCCCATTCCTCAAAAGCCCCGTCATATCTAAACTAAGATTGATGTCACGGAATCTCAAAGTCACCGCAAATATCTAGCGCTTCGCTCAGGACAATGCCTGAGCGTCGAATAATTGCTGGGAACGGATGACTTTCAAAGGTAAGTAATGAGCGCCGGTCTAGAAAGACAAGATCCAATCGAGCAGGTCGCCGATAGCCCCGAGAAGGCTACGGCGAAAGAATCCCTGTCGAATGAATATCGGGACTTCCTGATCTCCTCGGAAGGTTCTGTAGCTCTCAGTGACATCGACTCCTTAAAAAGCTCAAGAAAGACAAGTCAGGATCCCGTGACAGGCAAAGTGCTGAATTTCGAACCGGGCGGTCAAGCAGACACAGGTAAGGCTTTCAGCATAGTAATTCCCGATGGTCTTTACAAAAGTCCGGCGGTGGAACGTGAGCGGGCCGAAAACCGTTCCATCCAGTGGAAGAGGAATGGGGATAGTCCCCTGAGAACTTCCCCGGAGAGAGATAAGCCCGCGGAAAGAGAACTGGAAAGACCCAGCTCTCGTAACAGTGAGACGGTTTCTGAAGACAATCCTCTGGTGATGTCCGGTAACGACGCAATCTCTCTGATTGCCAGGAAGGCGGAAGGACACGAGATTTGGAAACAGAGTCGCTACAGGGAGTACCTTGATGGCGGCAAGCAAGCTGATGCTGCATCGGTCTCTCTGGTTTTGAAGTCGGTGGGTTACGACTACGCTGATTCTGCCAACACCAACAACCTGGTTAAGAAACTGGTGGCCAATGGTTGGCAGCTGGTGGGAGTGAGCCAGGCCCGAGAAGGGGACGTGATCTTTGGTGGCAAGTTAGGCACTCGCTGGAATCAAGATAGCCGCAACGCTCATATCGGTATAGTCGGACCGGAGGGCTCCGTCTATCACAACGATTCTTCCAGTGGTAAGTGGACAGGTGTCTCCCGGTCCGATGCATTCAATTCAGCTCAATACGGTGACCAGGTATTTGTTCTTCGTCCGCCCCTGGATCCACCCAGATCTTCCGATGCTTCTAGAGACTCAGGACTTGCTCCACGCAATTTTGAAGATCAGTTCCGCCGCGATATGCCGGGAAGCGGCAATCGAGATAGTCAGTACCAGTATGAATACAGACCGAATCGGGATGATTGGCAACGCTACGAGAGCGATAGAGACAATAGAGATAGTGGCAGAGAGAACGGCACCAGTGATTACTGGAAACAATACTGGAGTGACTACTGGCGTGATTATTGGCGTGAGTACTACGAACGTGGCAACAGTAATCGCTATCAACCATCCGACCGACAGACTCGTCCCGGCGACGGAAGATATGAAGGTCAGGATGGCAACAGTCTGGAGAAGAGTCGCCGTATATATGATTCGGCTAGAAATGCCGTAGGCAAAAGAATGTGGCAGGGCTCTGACTATGCTCCTGACACTCGCAATGGAAAATATGGATCTACCTCCAGTGTTTCAGAAGTATTGCAAGATGCAGGCTTTAGCTATGCCAATGGGGGCAGAGTCTCTACCCTGGCTCGACAGTTGTTGGCCCGGGGCTGGCAGCCGGTAGCCCTTGATCAACTCAGACCGGGCGATGTTCTCTACGGTGGTAAGAACGCTAACTGGGAAGCCGGTGGCGGAAATGCTAATGTGGCGATAGTTGGTGAGAACGGAAAAGTATTTCATAACAATGTCGACACCGGAGTTTGGACAGAGTCCGGGGTAAGAGACGCTTTTCCCCCTGGTGAATTCGGCCAGCGCATATGGGCTTTGAGACCGCCGGATAGAGAAGTTTATATTCCGCCCCAGCGGGATGAGTACGCTTACAGAGACTATCCCGGTCAGGATCCTAACGGATACGAGAGAAGACGCAGGGGTGATTATTCTCCCACCGGTGACTCTAGTCTTGCCGAAATTGCCCGGAACAGCGTGGGCAGGCAACTATGGAGATTCATTCGCGGTACTCCGGCTAATCTAGGTTGCGCCGCCAGCGTCTCCGCCGTCTTGAGTGCCGGTGGTTACAACTATGCTCGTAGTGCCGGGGTTGGTGGCCTGGAGAGTCAGCTTCTGAACAATGGTTGGCAGAAGATGCGGGTAAGTGAGGCGAGACCAGGTGATGTCGTCATCGGTGCTCGCACTCCATATTACGCGAGAGGTGGCGGTGGATCACATATCGGCGTAGTCGGTGAAAACGGAAAGGTATACCATAACAGTTCCGGTCAGGCTAAGTGGATTGAGACCAGTCTGAACGGCTACTACAATACAAGCAGATTTAGAGCCGGTGTCTGGATTTTACGTCCGCCCGGAACTGCCTGATACAATTGCTGTCGACTTTTGATATTGAGTGCTGGAGAGGGTTTGCAGCGTCCTGTCACGTTTCTGTCACGCTGATGAACTATCTTTTTATTGAGGCAAAGAGTATCAGAGTTTATAGACCGCCTTACTATTCGAAATTTATTCGAAGTTTTTTTGCATGGATTCAATTAATCTTCGGCTCAGTCGCACATCAGCGGCAATGAGTGTTTAGATTTGATTTGAAGCCTGCGATCATTTCCAATCCAGGGAATTAATAGGGATTATAACGATAGGCCGCTTGGCTGGTATTGATAGTGGTGCAAGATCGCTTGCCCGTTATTGATCTGCTATGCTTGCCTTCCGTCTGTAATGGGGTAGTGCACAGGCACTAAGTGGCTGACAATAACTGATGCGCGCAAACTTATACAACTGACTTCTTGTTGGATGAGGTAGCCATGTCAGCAGAATATCAAAGTTTGAGCACTGCCAGCAGTGACAATATTTTGGCGTCCGCTAATAGTAGAGAACTATTTCGGCCAAAGGTTACTTTGAGTGACATTCTTGAAAATAAGTCCGGGTCCGGAACAGAATCGCTTGAGTCGAAGGAAAGTCCGGATTCGACTCGAAGGAGGTTCTTGAATGTTCCTCCTCTTCCGGGAATCGCTCTCTCTTTGATGAGAAAGCCTGAGTCTGTTTTGAATTCCGGAAACAGGGAATTCCAACCGGTTCATCCTGTTAGCGGCAGGGAAGAGAATGCCACTGATGGTAGTGTTATCGATATTTCCCGCATGCCTGATCCTTATAAGGTTGGCGATCGGCGAGTGGAGAGATCTGAAGAGACGGCAAGATCTTTAGACAAGCCTTTTGGAAATAGGAGACCGTTTTCAAACGACTCATTGCTCGGATCCGCTTACCGGCATCTGAACGAGTCCCCGTGGAAAAGTGGAGAACATGCAGACTATGTCGATAAGTCTATGGCGGGTGCAGCAAGTGTATCGGTTATCCTCCAGGAGCAAGGTATCGATTATGCCAGGTCAGGTTCCACAGCCAACCTTGTGAAGAGTTTGCTTGTCAACGGCTGGAGGCTTGCTCCGGCAAGCCAGGCTGAAGCCGGCGATTTGATCTTCGGAGGAAAAACAGGTCAGAACTGGAGAGGTGTTCGTGGTGCCTCAGACATGGGCATAGTGGGAACCAACGGAAGTGTATTTCATAGTGATGCCGCATCTGGTGAATGGCGTCTTTCGAAACAGAGCAGGGTCTTTCCGAAAGGGCAATATGGAGACCAGGTCTGGGTATTGAAAGCTCCCGATAACTCAGCCGCTGTAAGCGTTGCGAGTGCCACCGATAGTGATCGTTTTCATATGGAGATTCCTGCTCCTTCATCGTCCAGGGAGTCTCGGGGCGCCAGAGATGGAAGAAGAGCTTACGAGGAGATGAAACGTAGGGAAGCGGATGAACAAAAGTCCGAATCCTCTCAAAACTCAGAGCGCGAGAATCCAAATCAGTATTGGAAGAATTACTGGAGCGATTATTGGAAAGATTACTGGCGTGACTACTACAGCAAGAGAGGAGACTCAGCGCCGGAGAGGACCGGTGATCATTCAGATACTACTAGAGATCGCGCTGGTAGGCACGGTGCCTCCATATTTGACAGAGCGAGGTCAAGGGTAGGAGACCGGGTCTGGGAAAACTCCAGATGGTCTGATGTTGTGGATGGCGGACGTTTGGGCTCGGCCACCAGTGTTTCCCAAATTTTACAGTCCCTCGGCTATGACTATGCCACCTCGCCAGGAGTGGCTGATCTTGCCAAGCAACTTCTTAGCGCTGGCTGGAAGCCGGTCAGTTTGAATGACTTGCGGCCCGGAGACGTGCTTTACGGTGGAAAAAACACGGACTGGCAGAAGGGTGGTGGCAACGCTCACATGGCGGTCGTCGGTGAAAGAGGCAAGGTTCTACACAACAATTCTGCCACCGGAAAGTTCACCGAGGAGAATATCGCCGATGTTTACGACAAAGGGACCTATGGAGAGCGTATCTGGGCACTGAGACCACCGGCAGATGGACCGAAGAGTCGGCCGAGCTCCAGAGCGTACGATGATGGTGAGAGCAGAGCGCATGTGCCCAGTGATAGCAAAGGACGGGGCATTGATAGCATAGTAAGAGCTGCCGTAAACTCTGTTGGTAAGTCTATGTTCTTACCGATGTTGCCGATGTCCATGGGGCGCCTTGGCTGTGCTGCCAGTGTCTCCGGGGTTTTAAAAAAGGCTGGTTTCGACTATGCCAACAGCACCCTGGTCTATGGACTCCACAAGCAGCTAGCCCAAAACGGATGGCAAAAGTTTCCTATCTCCGAGGCTCGTCCCGGTGATGTCGTTATCGGTATCAGAAGGTCCAGCTGGAAAAACGGAGGGGGCGGCTCCCATATCGGAATAGTGGGTGAAGGGAACACCAGCTTTCACAACAGCTCCGCTCGCAGACAGTGGTTCAAGGACAAGTTGAGCAGCTGGAATTCCAGTCGCTACCGCCTTGGGGTCTATGTACTGAGACCGCCTTCCCGATAAATAGACAAGAATTTTTTGAACTTCAACAAAGTTTTTTAGGAGAGATAAGATGTTAGGAACCCATACCTATTTAGAAAGTATTGGAAAAGCAGACCCGGAGACCCCTTCATTAGAGAGTAGTGAGAAATTTAGAAGTGAGTCCAGGGAATTGTTTTTGTCAGGCAAGAGATCGGACAGGAGCGATAAGATTTCCGACTCGATGGAACCTGCTTCTTCTGAAAGAAATACAGATTCATCCGACACTAAGAATTTGTTGCCGGATTTAGGCTTCTTTGACTCCGAGAGTTCTACCTCGTTTGCAAACGCGGTCTATCGCCCCGACCAGGATAATGATTCGGGAGACCTGTTGCACCTGGCCAGGAGTCGCTCCCGGGGACCGAATGGTCGCACGATCGGACGGGAAGCCGGCAGTCACCAGGGAAGTAAGATGTGGCGTGGTTCCTCCTACGGAAAGTGGACCGATGGGGGGCGTTACGGATGTGCCGCCGCCGCCACGGAAGTTCTGCAAAAAGCTGGAGTGAGAATTCCCGACGCCGGTACGGTGGGACAGGCGGACAGTTCCTTGAGAAGACTGGGGTGGCATAAGACTCCTTTGAGCCAGAGGGGTCCTGGATGTGTCGTAATTGGCTATACAGCCGGTACAAACTGGCGAAAAGGTGGCGGCAATGCTCATATCGGAATTGTCGACAGCAGTGGCAGGGTTTGTAATAACGAGTCCCGGGGAGGTGGCTTGTGGAAGTGTGAGTCATTGTCCGGGGCGATTCGGCCAAAATACAATCGCAAGTACGCACTCTGTCCACCCGGTCGGTGATAGGCCGGGTTGAGGGCAAATTTATCGGACTGACTGACTGGATAAAGTGGGCCTTGTTGCCAGGACTGTTATAGACTTGCCTAATTATGGATAATAGATAAACAGTTGACTGCCTATTTTATTCGGAACCCGATGGCTAGAATACTCGTAATCGAAGATGACCCAAAAGTTTCGCAAGTTGTGGAGGAAGCTCTAGCTGCTTTCAACCATATAGTTGAGACTGTTGATGAAGGTCAAGAAGGTCTGGAGCGGTTGACCTATTACCATTACGACCTTGCTATAGTCGATTGGATGCTTCCGGGTTTGACCGGAATTGAAATTTGTAAGCGTTATAGAAACGCTGGCGGTCAAATTCCTCTATTGTTTTTGACCGGGCAATCAGATGTCCCCAACAAAGTAGAAGCTTTTGATTCGGGGGCCGACGATTACCTGACCAAACCATTTGCTTTCTCTGAATTGATGGCCAGGGTTCGCGCATTGCTGAGACGTCCTCCCCAGATGACGGAGAAGGTGCTTGAAGCCGGAGGGTTGAAATTGGATCTCTCCACCTGCTCGGTGACAAAGAATGGTGAGGCTGTAAACCTGGCTCCTTCGGAATTTGCCCTGCTTGAATTGTTTATGAAGAGCCCGGGTAGATTGTTCAGCTCCGATGAATTATTGAATCGAGTTTTTAAAACTGAGTCGGAAGCCACGGATGAAGCTGTGCGCCAGAGGGTTTTGCGTCTTCGCAAGAAAATAGCAATAGACGGCAATAAAGACTCACTGATCAAGACAGTCAAAGGGCTTGGCTATAAGTTCGAAGTCGAATAAGAAGTTCGGCGCATTTGAAAAATATAGATTTTTTTCTTTCTGTCACGATGCGGTAACAGTCGTGTCCTAAATTATAGTCAGGAGGCAAGACAAGCCGCCAGAAATTTAAGGAGAAGCTGACCGACTGGTCGAAGACCAGAAAGAAAGCGGAATCGACAAGGGGAAAGGACAAGTGAGGACTGACACGGAAGTGTCGGTCTTTGCACTTTTTAGAGTGGCGGAAAAGCAATGATTCCAAAGGGTTTTCAAAAATATTGAAATAATTTTGGAATATATACTTTCTGTCACGATGAGGTAACGCTCGTGTCCTAAATTATAGTCAGGAGGCAAGACAAGCCGCCAGAAATTTAAGGAGAAGCTGACCGACTGGTCGAAGACCAGGAAGAAAGCGGAATCGACAAGGGGAAAGGACAAGTGAGGACTGACACGAAAGTGTCGGTCTTTGCACTTTTTAGAGTGTTTGGATAGTGGCGAAATTGGCTGCTGGAAGGAATTTTTGAGAGAAATTGGGAAAAGGTTCCATTTGTCACGTTGGTGTAACGCATGACCGTTAGATTATAGTCAGGAGGCAAGACAAGCCACCAGAATTTTAAGGAGAAGCGGACCGATTGGTCTCAGGACCATGAAGAAAGCGGAATCGACAAGGGGAAAGGACGGCGAGGACCAGCTAATTGCTGGTTCTTGCTACTTTTGGTAGGCCAGATCTAGGAGTTGATCTAGGTAACGTTGCGGTTATATTGCCCGGTTATGATAAGAACATCCAATCAACACAAATTCATTGCTTACCCGCCCAAGCAATAAGTAAATAAGTCGGTTTTCCTGCCCGAAAGCCGGCTTTTTATTGGTTCCCAGGGGCTTCTTTTGGGGCTTTGCTTTCTTGAAATCGTTCCAGCTGCTCTCCAAAGTCCAGTTGATAATTCCAGGGACGGCACCAGAAGCGGTGATCATCAACACTTACCAGAATCAGTTCATCAATGTCATCTTTCTGAACCAGCTCCACATTCTTTAGCTCGACTCGCTGAGATTGACTGGTCTGTCTCTCCAGGAAGTCTCTGCCGCCGTCGCTCTCCAGGCTTACTATAAAATTTCTGCTCTCAAATTGAGGAAGCTTTTCATTTAATTGAAAGAAGAATTCGGTGCCATCAGCTTTTGCTTCTCTGGATAAAATCAATTCCACTAAGATCTCACCGCCGCTAATGCTATTGCTCCATAGTTCCTTTGCGTTTTTATGAAGGTTGGACTTTTGATCTTTGAACAGAAAGATGGCGCAAAAGACAAGGGCGCCGAAAAGCACCACGGGACCGGCGATTTTGGGGATGAGGATCACTATAAAAGGGGCTACGGCGATGAATAGCGCAAAAAGAGCCCACATTTTGTGGCTCTTGTCCTTCTGTCCCAGTTCGACAGGTAAGGCTGCATCCGTAGCTTGGGTGGCTTGCATCGTAGATCTGAATTATGCTTATCCACTCTTATTTTGCCCACTTTAGCCCGTTTCTATAACCTTTTAGACCCGCGCGAGCTTTTCTGTGAGGATTTTGCCTGCCACAATTCTTCCCGATTTTAGGGCTCCGTTTATAGAGCCTGTCTCCAGATAGTCGCCGCAAACAAAAATATCATCGCTAGCTTGATAGCTTCTGAAGCTACTGTTTCGAGCTGTGGGAGATTGAGCCGGAAGGCTGTATCGGACTCGGTAAGTTTTGAGATGCTGCCAATCTTTTACCTCTTCTCCATACCATTGTCTCAATTCATTTTTGACACATTCAATTAGCTCCGCATCTCCAATGGCCGGATCCCCGACGCATGACACTGCTGTCAGTGCTTGTCCCGGCGGTGCGTAGGCTTTTGAGACATTGGAGAGAACCACCAGGTTGTTCACATAACCTTCTTCGTCTCCATTGAGCACCAGCACCGGCTCTTCCAGTGGTGCTTTTTCTGAAGTGAAATAGATACAGGTCTGGGAGCAGTAGTTGGGGCTCATGTCTTTGCCCAGAAGTTCAACTGCACTTGTTTGCTCTGTGGCGATTACAATGATCGGTGCTTCGATTGACTCTCCTGTCTCCAGGGTTACTTTGTTCTTCTCAATCTTTTTCACTCGTTTTCCAAATTGGATGGTGCCGGATTTCAATTTTCCGGCAAGCTGGCGAGGAATCTCTTGCATGCCCTGCTCCGGAATAACATTTTCTCCGGAAGCCAGCATTTTGAAAACGAACTCAAATACCTGACTGGAGGTCTTAAGCTCTTTCTCCAGAAATATGCCACCAAGAAATGGTCGAAAGAATTGATCGATCATTGTGCGGGAAAAGCCTTCCCTTCTCAGCACTTCATAGGTAGTACATTCCGGTTTCTCAAAGATTTCATCTAAACTTTCAATCTGCAACTGTTTTTGCAGACATGCCACTTTTACTTTGTCAGCCGGTTTACCAACTGGAGAAGTTAATGTGGCAAAAATGTCTTTCGGACTTCTTAGTGGGTCCGCCACCCTGTAAAATTTGTTGTTCTTTCTAATTACCGCACCGGGAAAGAATTTTTTGAAATTGAGGGATCGGTAGTCCAGAATCTCTTTGCCTTCCGGATATGCGGTTAGATAGATTTGAAAACCACGGTCCAACAAAAATCCGTCAATCTTATCGGTTCTTATTCTGCCTCCTGCTTCTTCAGCTGCTTCCAGAATGGTTACTTTGACCCCCTGGTTTTGAAGATGGAGAGCGCAGCTCAGACCTGCTAACCCGGCACCAATCACGAGTACTTCGCTTTCAAAAGCCATCTTATCTCTCCTTGGGTACGAATCGAGTCCGGTCTTCTCCGCGGTCAAAAAAATTTGACTGAGGCTTTTGTCAAGAAGTCCTGCTTCCTGAGTATTGCCACTGTATATTGCAACTTGTAGATTATAGCCGAGTTTTTTGCCGGTTTTGGCATATGCCATGAATGGTATTTTTTGTCTTCTTTCGATTTGCTGGAAGGTGATCTATACCTTTGATATATCCGGTCACTTAACTAAAAAATATGATTCCATGTAGTAGGACCTCCCATGCAGATGGCGAGATCCGTCATTGCCTGTGGTGCCTGGATTGTGCTGGTTTGAGTGTTTTGCGCGATTAGGATGAACAGAAGTCAAGTCGGGTGCTTTTACCCTTGGATTGGTGATTTTAAGAGCCTGAACCATTATCATCTGGAAGGTAAACAAGCACCGTTAATGGTTTTATTCTTTATTCGTGCTGGTCAAATTGAAGGAGTTTTTCATGGATGGGTTGGTACCACAAATAACAGCTCAGTTCGGAAGTGAACTGGGTCAACAGCTGCCTAGCTACGGCAAAGCGCTGTTTTTTCTAATAGCAGGCTGGATAGCCGCCAAGGTGATCGCAGGAATTGTCACCGGACTTCTGCATAAAACTACAATAGACAACAAACTGGCTAACTTTATCACTGGCAAAGAAGACTCAGACTTCGACATTGAAGGTCTGATCGGCACTACCACTTACTATGTGATCATGCTGCTGGTAGTGGTGGCGGTCTTCGATGCTCTTGATCTGGATGTGGTGGCGTTGCCCCTGAATGATCTGCTGCATCAGGTTCTAGTTTATGTACCGAGAATCTTCGCTGCCGTTCTTCTACTTTTCTTTGCCTGGATAGTCGCTTCCGGCTTAAGGGTGGCTGTGAGTAAGGTGCTCACGCGCTTTGGTGTGGATGAAAAGTTAAAGATAGCGGAGGATGATAACGAACTACCTTTTACAAAGAGTGTAGCGGAGACGGTCTACTGGGGTGTTTTCCTGGTCTTCCTTCCTGGTGTTCTTGGCGCGCTTGAAATGCAAGGCCTGCTTGCACCGGTTCAGACCATGCTCAATCAAGTGATGGCCTATATTCCAAACATTATTGGTGCGGGCATGATCCTTGCCGTGGGATGGTTTGCAGCAAGAATAATCGAGAGAATTGTCTCCAATCTCCTGGCCGCATCCGGATTGGATAAACTCAGTGAGAGTGTAGGCTTGAGTGCGGCCCTCGGTAAAGCCAAGCTATCAAAAACTATCGGCTTAATCGCCTATGTCTTGATCTTGCTTCCGGCAGTGGTAGGCGCGCTCGATGCCCTTGAGATGAAAGCGGTGACCATGCCGGTAAATCAGCTTCTGACAGCAATTCTTGGAGCCGTCCCCGGCATCTTCAGTGCTGTTCTGATCCTTGCGCTATTCCATGTACTTGGCCGATTCGTAGGAAATCTGGTGACCCAGTTGACTGGCTCTCTCGGGTTTGACAAATTGCCTCTCTTGCTTGGATTTACCCCAACTTTGGCTGAAGCGGAGAGCGGTAAATCTCCCTCCTATCTTCTCGGTCAGGTTGTCTACATCGCGCTTATGTTGATCGCTGTGGTGGAAGCATCCAGCCAGATAGGATTTGATTTTATCTCCAAGATGGTTCAGGAGTTTGCCTTCTTTGCCACGGATATAATCGCTGGAGTGGTAATCATCGGAGTCGGTCTTTATCTCGGCACCCTTGCGGCTCGCGCCATCAGTTCCTCCGGCTTGAAGTCGTCTGAGTTTCTAGGGGCACTTGCCCGGATTTCGATAATCTTCCTGGCCGGTGCCATGGGCTTGAGACGCATGGGATTAGCCAATGAGATTATTGAACTCGCCTTCGGTCTCATCATCGGAGCGGTAGCCCTTGCCATCGCTGTCGCCTTTGGTCTTGGCGCCAAGGATGTTGTGGGCAAAGAGGTAGAAGGCTGGCTCAAGAGCGCAAAATCCAGTAAGTGATATTGCTGTGATTTGATTGAACGCTTAAATGGGGAGGAGGCTTGACGGTCTCCTCCTTTTAACAACTGCCCTGGAAACAAATTAGCTTTCTGTCAAACCATCTACCGATATCGGTAGATGGTTTGACAGAAGAGATGCTGATTCTGCATGGGCTGCGTCAAGGCTTGGCAATCATTAGTTATAGCTTGCTGGTCGACATAGTATCCAGGTGCCTTTCTGTCCGCCCTGATCGTATGCTCCCAGAAGCATTTTTCCACCCAGTTTTGAGTCAGGTCTGAATTGAGCCGTCCCTTTTGCTTTATTCCAGGGACAGTAATAGTTGAGCTTGAGAATGCCGCCACCGGGCTGGCGCATGAAAGAGCCGAAAGTGATCTGTCCCACTTTTCCGTCAGGTCTGGTGAAAGTTCCTTTTAGCTGTTTAACGACGGCCAGGGAGGTTCCGGTTAGTTTTACTTTTCCGAATGAAGAATCCCAGGGGCCTTCGCAGGAAAAAATATTTGAAGCTCGTTTTGATTTTGGATTCTCAATTACATTGAGGTTCACTGCTCTTTTCAGGTCTCCGCCAGCTTTTCTAGTGAGTATCCAGTTTCCGGATTCCCCTGCTTGATAGTATTTGCCTCGCAGCACACCCCTGGAGCTGTCCAGGGTAAACTCGCCGAATCCCCAAAGTGGACGCCAGGCCATGTAGTACTCAACCTGGAGTAATTGGCTTCCACCGCCTCTTTTAAGGCGTCCGTAAGCGATGGGAGCATTATTATTTCCTGCTTTGAATATGCCTGAGACAATTGCATCTCCGTGTTTATCGACACCTTCCATCTTAAATGACATGACACCAAATTTAGAGTCCCAGTCTCCGCTGATATCGTAAAAATCAGGAGTAGCTGCCGCGTTCAATGGGAAGAGGAATAGCACCATAATAATAGCTGGAAGGGAGATAAGAAATTTTGATATCCAACTCTTCGGGAGGTTTAAATTAAAGTGATTGGTGCTATTCATAATTTACTCAATAAACTCTGATTGGATGTTGGCTTCTGATGCCTTAAAAATTTTACGGGCTATTGGTTCAGTATATTACATCCGCGATATCTGGTAAGAGACCCTGGGAGTGAATTGGAAACAAATTTGGAAAAAACTAGCTGAAAAAACTAAATGGAAAAAGGACTGCTAAGACTGGTTGAAACTATCAATCACTTTTTCATAAACCCTTATGTAGTTCTTGACCATCTCTGATTTACCGAATAGCTTTTCCACTCGCTCCCGGGACTTTTCCGGCTTCATTTTTGCAATCTCAGGATATCGAGAAATGATCTCGTCCACGGTCCGGCAGATTATAGCCGTTTCTCCGTCGACCAGGACCTCTTTGACAGAACCTCTTTCCAGGGCAAGTAATGGAACACCGCAGGCCATTGCTTCTGCCATGACCAGACCGAAGGGTTCATCGAAATTTATCGGATAGGTTACTGCCACGGCGCTTTCGAAAAGTTCGTTTTTCTGCTCCAGATTAACTTCTCCAACGTATTCTATTTTGCCTTCTTGAAGGTGTGGTCTCACCTCTTCATCAAAATATTTTTGATCTCTTCGATCTACTTTCCCTGCGATTTTTAGAGGCAGGTTAAGCTCTCTGGCGATTTTGATGGATTCGGCTGTTCCTTTGTCATAGCAGATCCTGCCTAGAAACAACAGATATTCGCCGGTTTTGTCTTTGTTGAACTTGTAGTCGTCAAGATTGATGCCATTGTATACGGTGTCCACATAGTTGATTTGCTCCGGGTGGTTAAGTCGTCGGTACGCGTCGCTTATGGAAACATAAGGCAGTTTGTTGAATGCGAAATAGATGTCTTTGCAATAGTCTCTAACCGGATTGTGGTTGGTGGTGACAGAAGGTTTCTTAAGCCTTGAAAGGAAAGGCAGAGCCTGCCAGCTCATATGGTTGTGGATTATGTCGAATTGGTCCTGCATCTCCTCCAGTTTCAAGAGAGTTCTTATATCGTATGCGGCCCATCGAGATTGGGGAATGGAGTGGTCCGCTCGCATCGATGTCTCAGTGATACTGACAAGGTGGGCTCTGGTTTTTGAATCTCCTGAAGCGAAAAGGGTCACTTCATGTCCCTGGTTGACCAACTCTTCCGTCAATAGATTAACGACAATCTCGGTACCTCCGTATCCCTGCGGGGGCACGCTCTCTACGGCGGATGCTAGTTGGGCTATTTTCATTGTTCGAATACCTTTGAATAGCTATGGATAGCTGGAGACCGGGGAAGTAAACTGAAAAATAATTTGAGTTGAGTTCAGATTCAGTTGGTCCATTATATAGATGCGATCATGGGACCGTAAAGCATGGCGTCTCCATTTTGAAGCTTATAAACACTATGGTGGCATTGGCGGTGTCATCAGTATGGGGTTAACAAGGGCTATTGTAAATTGCGGACCTTTAGTGCTTAAATGGCTGTTTTACTAAAATCGTCGGAGGTTTTACCAAGTGGGAATGCTTCAGGAGTTCAAGGAGTTCGCCGTAAAAGGAAATGCTGTCGATATGGCAGTGGGAATCATTATTGGTGCTGCTTTCGGAAAAATCGTAAACTCTCTGGTGGAAGATATGATTATGCCTCCCATCGGAAAAGTAATGGGAAATGTGGATTTCTCTGACCTCTTTATTAATTTGAGCGGCGGAACATACGCTTCTCTGGAAGCTGCCAAGAAAGCTGGAGCGGCCACCGTAAACTACGGTGTTTTTGTCAACAACGTAATCAACTTTTTGATTGTGGCATTTGCTGTTTTTATCCTGATTAAAGCAATAAACACAGCCAAGCGGCAAAAAGAGGAGTCGCCGGATGAACCGGCCGCACCGCCTAAGCAGGAAGTGCTCCTGGAAGAGATCAGGGATTTGCTGAAGGCTAAAGCCTGAATTCGGTAAGGAAAAGATAAAGAATTAGAAAATGACAAACGGATGTCAAGCGGTGAGTGGTATTTTAGTATAAACTCCCATCAATTCAGTAAGAACTGTGAACCTTCAGAAAAAAGCATAGCCGTCAGCCGTCAGCCGGAGTAAGTCTCTACCGGTTCATCAGTTTGGACAACCTTATCTCGGAAGACCTTCTATAAGGAAAATCCCCTTTATGAACAGATCCAGAGCCTTTTCTCAGACCTGTCCCAGTTGCACCGGCATGGACATCAAGCCGGTTACCCATTGTTCTCGTTGCGTTCTTGACCGGGAACAAGAAAAGGGGATTGAGTCGAGTGAGGGGCCATTGTCAGAGCCCGAAGATGACCGTCTCAAAATTTTGCAGTTTACGCTTAAACCCCTGGGTATGCTTCTTGCCTTTCTGGGGATTCCGTTCTGCTTTCTTTTTGGACTGGGGCTGTCCGACAGGAGGCGGCTCCAGCTCTTTGGAGGAGTGGCTATCTTGATCATGTTGATCGGACGGTTCGGTGTAGGACCCCAGCTGGCGGGGGCTGCGGTGATAGTGGCGGTGGCTCTTGGTTGTGTCGAGATGACAGTTTGAAAAAGTAGTATTTCTTTCTTGCCACAGGGTAAATTGATATTCAGTCAGAGAAAGGTCGACCTGAGTAATGGGCAAGAGCGTTGAAACCCGGGAAGAGCGAAGGGCGTTTACCTCGCTTAAGGGCGTGGAATTGTTGACCAATCCACTCTTTAACAAAGGTACCGCTTTCACGGCAGAAGAGCGTAGCGAACTGGGGCTCTGGGGACTTTTACCTCCGCACATAGATACGATTGACGGCCAGATCGAGAGAGCCTACCAGGCATTTGAGATGGAGCCGACAGATTTAGAGAGACATATATTTCTGCGTAATTTGCAGGATCATAATGAAGTGCTCTTTTACAGGCTTTTGATGGAACATATTCCGGAAATGATGCCTATTATTTATACACCCGTGGTCGGTGAAGCCTGTCAGAAATTCAGCCATATTTTCCGGCAGCGCAGGGGAATCTATATCTCCTATCCGGATCGCCAGAGGATCAAAGAAATTCTTGACAATGTTTATCGTCCGTCGGTCCAAGTAATTGTTGTCACCGACGGTGAGAGAATTTTGGGTCTAGGGGATCAGGGTACCGATGGTATGGGTATTCCGATTGGAAAACTGAGTCTCTATAGTCTCTGTGGTGGTATTGATCCTGCCACCACATTGCCAATAATTCTTGATGTCGGCACCGACAACGAAGAGCGATTGAAAGATCCCCTTTATATAGGATGGAGAAATCGTCGAGTTCGAGATGAGCGATATGATCAGTTTGTCGACGAATTTGTGCAACACGTAAATGATAGATTCCCCGGGGTTCTCTTGCAGTGGGAGGATTTTGCGAATAGAAACGCGCGCAGATTGCTTGAGAAGTACCGAAATAAGCTTCTTACCTTTAATGACGATATCCAGGGCACTGCTTCCGTCGCTCTTGCCGCTATCATGTCTGCGCTGAAAGTCTCCGGCACTAGACTCGTGAGCGAGAACTATGTGATATTCGGAGCGGGCTCCGCCGGTGTAGGTATCGCCGAGTTGCTGTGCGAGGCTCTTCTGGATGCAGGTCTTGATGAGATCGCTGCCAGGAATCGTATCTGGTTGGTGGACCGTCAGGGTCTGATTCACAATCGACTGAATGATATTCAGGAAGTTCAAAAACCATTCGTGAAAGATTATGAGAGACTAGCCGTGGAGTGGCGACTGGAAGGCGACCAAGTCAGCCTGGAAAAAGTAATTGAATCTACCCGTGCCTCAGTGCTGGTAGGGGTCTCTGGCCAGCATAATGCTTTCCATGAGGGGGTGGTGCGTCAGATGGACCTCAATAACAAAACGCCGATCATATTGCCTTTATCAAACCCCAATACTTGCTGTGAAGTAGAGCCGCAGAAAGTTTTGCAGTGGACCGATGGTAAGGCTCTGGTTGCCACGGGGAGTCCATTCAAGCCGGTAAAGCTGGGACAAGGAGTTTATGAAATCAGCCAGTGTAATAACTGCTATATTTTCCCTGGTATCGGACTTGGTGTACTTTCCGTTGGGGCAAAAACGATAACAGATTCGATGTTTATGAAGGCCGCTGAAGCACTTAGTGAGCTCTCGCCTGCTCTTGAACGAGCAGGAGGGGCTCTTTTGCCTTCGCTTCCCGATATCAGGAATGTTTCCAGGCAAATAGCGCGAGCCGTAGCCCTGGAAGCGGTTCGGTGTGGTTCGACAGAGGGCTATGGTGAAGAAGAGGTTGATAGACGCATAGATGAATTGATGTGGTATCCGCAGTACATGAGATATACCAGTGTAGAAGAAAGGTGAAATTAATCCGGTGAATAAGACTAAATCATTGAAGATAGATGAAAAGTTTATCGAGGAAGTATGCAACGCTCTGAAAGAAGGGCGTCGACTGAGAAAGAAACTTCCCACCATAAGTGGTGAGATCTTTGTGGATCGCCAGCTTCCATACTTGTGTGTTTATCGTATTCCAGAAAACAAAGCCGATTCAGAGGTTTTGACTGACTGGGGCACTGATCATCTTCTCTATGGTGAGTCTTCATACCTTATTGCTCCTGGGTCGGAGGAAGACTATGAAGAAGTCAATAAACTTGTCTACTCCGTGGCAACAGAATTGAAGAAGAGCTACGGCGCATTCTTGATCCTCGAGATATGGGCAGGAGACGAGATCAAGATAGACGAAGAGAAAGATGTTCGCAGACCGGGATTCAAGATCCGCACCACCCACGAAATTGCCGCTAAAAGTTTTGTCAAAACCTTTGCCAAAGAGTTGGCTCTGATTGAGCTTGAGCAGGCTTCGTCGGCGGTGTCTATGGTATCAAATGAAAGCTCTTGCCCTCCGGCCATGAAGTGTATTCTCAGTGAAGAACAGTTGAAAGAGACCGGAATAGAATTGGTAGGTCTGGAAGTCTCTCCGGTGTATCGGGATGCGGAGAGGGGGGAATATTTCTCCCTGGAGTTGCAGCAGTTACAGTTGCAGTTCACCAATTCTCTGGAGAAAATGTTCTTTGACTATCTACGCTCAGAGACAACCCTTTGTCCACCGAGTTACCTGGCCCTCGGGAAGAGGAGCCGAGTACACTCTGTCGTTCAAGTGGATAGAATTCTTTCTGAATTAGCCGACGAGATAGACTTCTTGCTCCATGTGACACCAACCAACACCGGGGAAGCTTTTCACGAGTTTAAGCACAATCTCTTCCAGAGAGTGCCTCACTTCACTTATCATCCCGCACCATTTGACCCTGTTCTGCTAAAGCGAAAACTGTTCTCCGCAAAAGTTGAGCAGATAGAAGACCCAACCCTTGCTCAGCTTTTTAGAGAGCAGCAGGCTGATATAGATCATCGAATAAACATGGTCACCGAGAGATGTACAAGACGATTTCTCTACTCCAGTCTTCAGCTCTATGAAGGTCCTGACGATCAGCTTGTTCAGCTTGCCGACAAGATTCTTCGAGAGTTGCCTGAGGTAAGTGAACATGAATCCCTCGACCGGCAATTATCCTCGGAAGAGTTCGCCGACCGAGCAAGAGAGGAGCTGGATTTTTATAAATCCCAGCATTCTGATCTTCCGGCAAAGGTAGTGATTCGGGATGACGTGCCTGGTGTTCTTGTTTCCCAGGGGAATTTGATTATCGGTAAGGAGCGACGAATTCTTACCGGTAGGGCCGAGGCTCTATTGAGCCACGAAGTCGGCACTCATATTCTGACAAACTACAATGGAAGAGCGCAACCATTCAGACAGATGAGCGCAGGTTTGCCAGGGTATGATGAGTTGCAGGAACCATTGGCGGTATTGTCCGAATATCTTGTCGGTGGTCTCAGTAACCGGCGAATGCGAACTCTGGCAGCCAGAGTAATGGCTGTCCATTGGCTGGTTGAGGGAGCCACCTTTGTGGATGTTTTCCGGAAATTCACGAAGGACTATGAACTGCATAGAGAGATCTCTTTCAGTGTTGCTATGCGGGTTTTCAGAGGCGGTGGTTTTACAAAGGATGTTGTCTATCTCAGAGGACTTCTCGCTCTACTAGATCAGTTGCGTCATGGTCTGGATATCGAAATGCTCTATATAGGTAAGTTTGGATTGAGCTATTTGCCTATCATCAGGGAGCTTTTGTGGCGTAATGTTCTTGTTCCTGCGAAACTAAAACCGCATTTCCTCGAATCGGAAGAAGCGGTCAAAAGGCTGGATAAAGTCAAAGCCGGGGTGACCGTATTTGATCTGGTGAAAAAGTGAATTCCTTATTGTGATTTGCCTGTTTTGGGGGAAATTACGTAGTAACGCTGCGGTTATTTCTGTGTTCTAGAGTGAAGACAGTGGAGCGATGGCAAACACTGTTTTAGTTTTTGAATAGAGGAAGACTGATGAGCGGACTAGAAGGAAGAGAAGTTAGGGCGGAAGAGAGACATTCACATTCTAGAGTTGGTATCGTGGGTGAAGACGAGAGCATTACATCCCAAAGACTTTCTTCCGAAATTTCAAACGGTTTTCCTATGGCGATTGATCCGCCCGGTAGAACCGGACCAGCAGATCACGCGCTCGGTCTCAGTCCTCTGACCATAGAATCAGGGAATGAGGAAAGGGCTGCCTCTTCCGGGGTGCAAGACAAAGGCGGTTCGATGGACTCAAAAACATCGAATGAGAGCATCGACCGGGATGGCGATGGAAGCGAGTTCGATGACCTGGCCAGACAAAGACTGGGTGAGCCTACCTGGCTGCGTTCGCCCTACAGAAACGCCCTGTTTGAAGGGCGAAGGTCCGGAGCAGATTTTGCTTCCCAGGTTATTCAAGACTATATGGGATTGAAGCAGATCGACCACAATCTTTACGATATCAGCGGGCAGGGGCTCTCCTATAAACTGGATCGCAGCCCGGATTTTAAGGAGATTCCTCTGGCTGAGATAAAGAAGGGAGACCTATTGATTGCCTTTCGGCAACCCCGGGGCAGTCAACCGGTTGTGCGAACCTCCGTATCGATAGTGGAGTCGGATAACAGTCTTCTGGTCAACTCCAACCGGGACCAGGGCCGAATTGTCCGGTATCCCCTGGATAGAATGCTGAATAGTCAACATTTCCATGGTGGTTTCAAGGCATATAGACCGCCAGCCGAGCGTGCAAAGCACTAAGATTCAGCAAGAACAGGAGTCGGCAATTGATCTGACTCCGGTTCGAATGCCTAGAGGCGGATTCATTGCCTTTGATGACGAAGAGTATCTATCTTGGATGCTGTATTAAGTATGTGTAATGAGGCTGTTTGAGCACGCCGGTGCCAATCAGAAGCCTCCGTTTTGGGAGGGCTCCCGGGGTTTTGAAAAGCTAATATTTTCAATTTAGAGCTTACATTAGAGCTTTTCAGGCTTGTGAAGCTTGAGGAGTGATATGATTGCACTTTCTATTGTCAAGCCCCTGCGGGGAATTTCAATTCAATCGGAGATGCTGTGGGTCTTTTTAAAACAGAGCAAGTATTGAAGAGGGATGTCTTTGGTCAAATCGAGAAAGGCATCTGGGTAAAAGATGACGGTGAATCGGTAGAAGCGATTCGGCGGCTCTATACTAAGAATCCTTTTACGAGACCGCTTGCTAAGCTCTTGGCTCACAATGAGAAGACCGCCCTGGAGAAACTTGCTCCCCTGGCTCGGACTTCCGGTCAAATTCCGGAACTTCTCGGTAAAGACCGGGATTATCATATACGCGGATTTGTCGATGCCGAAGTGTTGAGCAAAATCAAAGAGCCTCTTACCGTTGAGTTTTATAATGAGGCAAAGGCCTTATTGCGAATCATGCGCCGGCACGGTGTCTGCCACAATGACCTGGCAAAGCAAGCAAATTGGCTCAGGCAGGGACAATCTAAGAAACCTGTTCTGGTGGACTTTCAACTGGCGCTTTGTTCCAATAATCGGAAGCGTAAGTGGTTTTTGACTCTCTGTCGCGAAGATTTAAGACATCTGCT
>JAUIJG010000413.1 GCA_030431355.1 bacterium | reverse complement strand
CAAAGATATTCTTCCTTATCGAGGACCGATGGGTGGGATTTTGTCCGGACTGTTGGTTTCACGCTATAAGCAGGCCTTCGTCATCGCCTGCGATATGCCACTGGTGGAGGAGTCATTAATTCTAGCTCTTGCAAAAATGCGTCATGATAGCGATGTGGTTGTCGTCTCCCATAACAAAGGCGTGGAGCCGCTTTTAGGGGTTTACTCTAAAAATTGCATCAAGCCTCTGGAGGAGTCTTTGTTTTCTGGAACACTTAGCATCAAAGAGTTGCTCGGCGATCTGGCCTGTTCCACTTACCGCGTTCCTGAAGGTAGTGAGTTTCCCACCTACTTCAACGTGAATACTCCAAAGGACTATTCAAGGCTGATTACGCGAACCAGCAGTCTCGCTGCCGGAAACGATAGAGCTTAAGAAGCTTAGATTTATCCCTTTTATTCTTCAAGTTATATTTCAGGGCTTTGACATTTCAAGATGCTCAGGGTATATTGCTTGTAGTCAAATAACACCACCAGTCATTTCGAGAGGTCTCAGGGCAGTGAAAATCGCTTAAATATTGAGAGAAACAGTATTTATTCAAGCCCGGTGGTTATCGATGAACATTTCTATTTAACATATTTTCTTTGTACTGCTCCCCGTGGGTGCCGGTAGCTTAGTGCTGGAGTCGAGAGGCTTACAACCGAGTTGTATCCCTTGACCGGATTGACGCTACGCATCTTCTGAAGAGCAGTTGTCTGTATCTCTTTGTGAAAACATAGGCATCAAATATGGTGCCGTGGCTTTCGCTTGCTTTGCGAGGTATCGCTTATGTTGCAGGTCATTGACTTGAGCTGTTTCTTTGGAGAGAAGGTACTCTTTGAAGAGGTGTCATTTCAGCTCAACCCGGGAGAGAAAGTGGGTCTTGTCGGGATTAATGGAAGTGGCAAGTCCACCTTGTTGAAACTTATTTTCGGTTCCATGCCGTTGAATAAAGGCGGCAAGGTGACTGGATTGACGCGAGAGGAGATGCTCCATCTTGATAGTAAAGATGTTCTCTTCTCCGATGAGCCGGTCTCCTCCGTGCTGGCTCCGAACTGGCATAGAGCCTATTTGTCTTATCTTGATCTGAGCCGCGAGCTGGAGAGATGTTTTGAGGAGGAGGAGTTGAGCCCCTTGCTTCCAGGCTGGGGTAAAGCGCTCGAATTTTTCGAGAGTCTGGGCGGTTTTGCTCTGGAAGAGAGACTGGAAAAGGCTCTTCAGGAGACTCTGGGCAGAGGCTTGCCTCTTGCTACAAGACTCTCTTCTTTGAGTGGAGGTGAGCGCATGCGGGTTTGCCTTGCTTCTTTATTGGTGGGGGATTTTAAGCTTGCCCTATTAGACGAGCCCACAAATAATCTGGACAAAGATTCCCGGGAGTGGTTGATGGACTTTTTGCCCAGGCGCCCGGAGTCTCTTCTGGTTGTCTCCCATGATCGGGAGTTTCTTGATCGGGTATGTAATCGAATACTTTATCTTGAAGCTCATAACAAGCGACTTGTCTCCTACCAAGGCAACTATAGCTGGTGTGTGGAGAGACGCCGGGTGGAGAAAGAGAGGTTGGAGATTGAAGCTCGGGTCAGGAGGCGACTGGTCTCCAGGTTGGAAGAGGACGTCAGGTCGGTTAAGGAACAAGCGCTGAAAACAGAACGTGCCACCACGGATGACTTTTTGAGAGCGAGGTCGAAGAAAGTTGCTGCAAAAGCAAAGGCCAGGGAGGCAAGGCTGAGTAAAATAATCGAGCGCGCCTCCTCTGAGCCAGTTGGAAAAGAGCTAGGAGGACCAAGATTTGACCATTCCGGATCAGGCTGTAGAGGTAGAAACAAAGGCAGTCCCGTCATTGCTGCAAGACATTTGGATGTCGGCTTCTTAGACAATGTGCTTGTGGAAGATCTTTGCCTGGAGCTCAGGATCTCTCAGAGAGTTGCGATTTCCGGTCAGAACGGATGTGGCAAATCAACGTTGATAAAGACGTTGCTAGGTCTTTTTAAGCCTCTTAGAGGAGAGCTCTTTGTGAGCAGCAGTCTTCGCACCGGCTATTTATCCCAGTCTCGCCTGGAGAACAACCTGGATTCCACGGTCCAGGAACTCTTTTTTAGTGCTGATTTGGGATTTGATGATAAGAAGCTGAGAAGAGAGTTGAGTCGAATTCACTTGTACAATTCAGCTCTGAACAAGAAAGTCTATGAACTATCTGAAGGAGAGCGCACTAGATTGAGTCTGATCTTTCTTCTTGCTTCGGCGCCGGAGATATTGGTTCTCGATGAGCCGACCAACCATCTTGATCTTATCTCCATCGAAGCGCTGGAAGATTGCCTCAAGGATTTCACCGGCGGCATAATTCTTGTAAGCCATGATAGTCGCTTTCTGGAGAATCTATCTCCCGATAGAGTCTATGAAATTAGCGATAGGAGGTTAAGGTCTTTATAGACTATCTCAATTCAGGCAGCTTCAACTCTCTTGTCTTGCCGTTCTCTTCTATTATTGCCATATCAGCATCCAGGTCTATGAGACGAATTGATTCATAGCTATCGCCTCTACCCAGGCTTACATAGCGTTTCAATCCTCTTTCCCTGGCGAAATTTTTGTCGGCAAAAGCAAGGATGGCGTGATCTCCTATGACCGCATTGAGTTTGAGTTTTCGACTGAGCTCCCTTGATTCTGGCGGCAGAGGCAGCTCGTCTGTGGTGATGCCTGGCTCCGGGGGAAGGTCTGAGATACCATTCAGTCCCCCCATGGCTGGTGGTGGCGGCAGAAGACCACTGCTTCCATCCCCGGTATCGGGTGGGGGCGGCAGGTCTGGAACACCTTCAGACGAACCACCATCGGTGGAGCCAGAGTGGTTTCCAGCCCCTTTTGCAGAAATATTCAAGAGCGGGCCGAAAGGATCGGCGCGACCGACGGAAGATCTGGCTATGATTCGCGCTTCCTGTCTGCCGGTGGCGTAGAAATTTTTGGAGTTTATAAGAAGTCCCTTATTGCCATGGGATGCACTCCTGGCTCCGGATGGAAGGGTCTTCTTCTTTTTTGAGTCTTTGAGAAAAGCGCTATTCTGGCTGTCTGCCGGGGACGGCGATTGGTTGCCGGTTAGATACAGAGTCAGGCCGCTGGCTATTACGCCTATCAAAATAATCAATAATAGTCTTAAGCGCATGCGCTGGAACCTGTCTATTCATAAATGCCTGGTTCTATATATTATCTCATTAATTTCTATATCTGACGCTCGCTGCTTCAGGATGGCAGGTAGTAGATGTGCAGCAGGAAGGTCATAACCGGCTCGTTCAGATTCAGCTCTTTTCCTCTTTCGGAGGCCAGCGTTTTTTCAACTTCTTTGTCCTGGTCTTCCGGCATAGCCACGACAAGTTCGCGGATTCCGACAATGCGCTGATAGCTCTCCAGATTTTTCAAAACCCCCACTAAACCGTTGAAACTGCCGGAGATATAAACCCTGCGAGTAGTATGCTTCAGACCCAGGGGATCTTTTTCTTTCTCTTCTTCTTTCTTTTGATTTTTGCGATTATTCTGTTTGTTTTTCTGATTAAGCCCCAGCTTCACCGGCATCTTTCCACCGGCTTCGTGAACAAGGCTCTCCATCAGTGTCTTCTTCTGTTTGTCGGCTCTGCCTGGTACGAACTCTTCCACTCCCAGAAGTTTGACTTCATTTGTTTTGCACATCTTTTCCAGATCTAGCATTAGCAGGTCGAGGTCAGGTTTTTCCGGGACCGAGCTTCTCAGTTTCGCAATTTCGTTGTGGATGAATTTGCGCTTGGCCATTAGCTTGTGCTTTTGCTTTAGTTTTATCTCTAAAATTTCATATTGCTGGTGAATTGTTTCCAGCTGGCCTGCTTTCTGTCCGGATTCTTCCATTGCCGGTTGGATCAGGTTGGTGCCGATCAGAACCGCTCCCAACAATGGAATTGCCACCAGACCTATCTGGGAATATAGCTGCATCAGTTCACCTCCCCTTTCCTGGTCTTCCGGGGCAAGTAAGATACTTTTCTTTCTGGATGGTTCCCTTTTGATTCAAAGTTAACCGAAACTCCGAATGATACCAAATTAGGGGTCTTTTCCTGGCGTGTGGCGTAGTCCACAACTGCGGTATCGGTCAATCCGGAAGCTTCCAGGTTGACGGCCAGTTCTGATACGGAGCCGAAGTCGCTGGCGAAACCAACAACTTTGACCTGTCGCATATTGAAAATAATATGGTCGATTTGAATATCCTGGGGCATCTTCAGCTGCACCTCTTCCAGGTAAGAGGACCATTTGGTTGAATGATGCACAAGGAATTTTAGTACTTTTCTGCGAGTCTCCAGGGCTTGATTACTGTCCTTCATCTGGGCAATCTCTTTTAATTCCTTTTGCGCCTGGCTTACCTTTTGATTGTAGTCTTCTAGCTCCTGGGTCTGGTTTGGAATGGCGAAGAAACTTAAATAGGCATAGAAACCAAAGCTCAGGAGTAGACTGGCGCTGGAAAAACAGACAGCGGGAATGAACCAGCTTCTTTCAACTTCCTCTTCTTCTATGACCTGGGTCTTTTTATCGTCGAAGACCAGCGGCAGTCTTCCATCTTTGTTCAGATCCAGATCTACGGTGAAGCCGGG
>JAUIJG010000412.1 GCA_030431355.1 bacterium | reverse complement strand
CGTTGTCTTCGATCCCAAAGGAAATCCCCACGGAGCCCACGTGTTGAAGACCGGCGACGTGAAAGATATGGACCTGGCGCTCTTGCAACTGGATAAACCTTCATCCTATTCAGCATTTGAACCGATCAAAATTGCCGAAGCGCGTCCGGACAATAACGACATGATTGCTCTTCTAGGTCATTCGGATGGACTCAACACCATGCATGTATCAAGAGGAACATACTCCGGCGTGGCCAGGACCCGGGGACACTTCTATCAATGTAACGCCAACGTGGCAGCCGGAAACTGCGGCAGCGCCATGGTAAATATGCAAGGCGAATTGATGGGGATCATGAAAGGTGATATCGGTAACAGCCAGAGAGGAGTACTGGCTATCCCGGCAGAACACATCAAATCGATGCTCGCATCGGCCGAAGCGCCCAGATCCAACACTGTCACGGCTCCCAGGGGAAGGCTGGCTGAGACGGTTAAACCCCATGAAGTAATCTTCAAAGTAGATGACCCGGTGCAAGCCGAAAGAACCGTTGATACGATATTCGGACTGAGCACAGGAAAAGATATTCCCGCCGACTTCTTTCATCAGAGAGCCCGGGTGACAAACCTTCCCGGAGAAGCCGGCTCCGGCGACTTGATATTGGGAACCACCATGAATCTGGCCAACAAGGAGATCTCCGTACAACCTCTGGCACTGAACGGAAAAGCCATAGGAGTCACTGAAAAATGGCCCGGTCTCGATATGAAGCTGAGCGACGCGGAGTTAAAAGTAAGTTTTACCGATGGACAGGTTCGTATGAGAAGCATAAACGACCCACTGGGCATCTTGCAGAAAGGCCTGGAATTCAAAGGTAGGCAGCCCAGCTACTTATCCACTCTGGAGCCTGCCAGTGTCAGTCCGGCGAAAACCATTGAGCCGGTTGTGCCTGATGCATCCAACATTGTCGGTCCTGGAGCACCAAAAATAAAAGAACTTGTTGTCGACTATGTCCGGGGAACAGCATCCAACGGCATCTCAGCAGTTCGACATATCACCATGGAAGACCTAGCCCGATAGAGGTGGTGGTCCAATATCATCGGCAGGTTTATTGGCGATGGAACACCAGGAATGCAACTCTTTAAGGGTCATCTTACTGTGCACAAGAAACTGTTCCAGAACTAATAAATCCGCCCGGGAGATTTTAGTCTCCTCACCTTCCTCGTCATCGGACATGTTGATGATGGTGTCGAAATACTTGGTAATCAAGCGAAGCATCTCGTATTCATCTGTGGTAAAAGCCTGGGGATTCATAAGGGCGGTCATCAACTCTTCCCTCTCTATCCCGTCATTATTAGGATCCAGGCGGTCAAAGTTCTCTTCCAGGAGCTTGACAATGGTAGGACCATCCAGATAGGTCTCTTCCTCCTCGTCCACACCCTGCTCATCTTCACCCTGAAGCAACCAGCGAATATCATTCAACGCTGCTTTGGCGGCTCTTTCTCTGTTGTCATCTTTACCCATGGGTTTGACTCCATCAGATCAGGATCGGTCTTCCCTTTACTAAATCTCTCCGGCGGAGATCATCATATCGAATAGTGAAGAGAATGTCTCTTATATCAACTTCCTTCAATATTGAATTTTCCCCTATTTGAAAGAAGACTAACCAGGCCAGAGAATCATCGAGAAGATGGCTGTAGTGGGAGTCCTTCACCCGGGCGTCACTGTAGGAGATACCATTTGCAAAAAATGCCGCTTTGCGTCTTGCCTGTGTCAATTGGCTGTAAAAGGCGTTGAGCTGACTGCTATCGGGGAAGATTAATGAATTAAATCTCTTAAAAAGTTGACATAGTTCGATCACAACTTCATCAACTTTGTCTGAAGCATCTGATTTAGTGCCCTTTTCGAGCATCAGCTCTTCCATTCTCATCACATCCAGAACCGGAACGGCGAAAAGTGATTCGCCCTCGTCAATCTCCTTGCTGTCACGTCCAGACACTTCCTCTCTTATCCCGGGGCGAATAAAGTACCAGGACTGACTCTTCTCCGGATAGTCCCCCCGGGAAGCACTAAAGTAGAGAGATAGTTTCAAAGGATCATCGAAAAAATGAAGATCTACCTCTACAAAAGAGGACATCGGTTTTCCGGAAGCGTCCATAGGCCAATCCGCTATTGAGCCGGGAGAGCCTCCCACCTTGACTCTTGACCGAAGGGAGGGCGATAACAGTTCAGTATTTACGTTTTCAGTGGATTGTAGGAATTGAAAGGTAGAGAACTGCTTTAAACAGTGATGCAAAAGCTTTTCTCTAGGCTCAGCATCCATGGAAGCCAGTTCCTCTCCAGGCTCTATCAAAGACTCGATTATGGTGGTCAGGGATTGCAAGTCCAATGATATAACTCCAAAACAACTTCTCAGTAACTCGATGGCAATGGTTTAAAATAATAGCTTGTCTATCCCGGAAAAAGAGAAGGAAAGTCAAATGCGAATCATTTGTACTAAGTCATTGTCTCTCTCACTTCTTCTATTTTTTAGTCTGATCGCACTGCCAACAAGGGTAGGTGCTGAGGATGCTGCAAATAAGGAGATAAAAGTATCAAGCTCCTCATTCACTAAAGATAGTACTATGCCAAAGAAGTTTACCGGCGATGGAGAAGATCTGTCTCCTTCTATTTCCTGGGACAGGGAAAGGCTTCCCAAGAAGACCAGGTCAATCGCTGTAACCTGCGAAGATCCTGACGCACCAGTGGGCACCTGGTTCCACTGGATCGTCTACAACATTCCCCCGGAAACTAAAGTGTTGAAAGAAAATCTGGCAAAAAAACCAGTGCTTAAAGACGGCATAAAGCAAGGCTCCAACGATTTCAGAAAAATAGGATACAACGGACCAGCACCACCCCGGGGTCCGATTCACCACTACAACTTTAAAGTGTTCGCCTTAAAAGAAAAGCTTTCCTTGAAACCGGGGTGCGACAAAAAGCAGTTCTACCGGGCCATCGACGGAAAGATTCTGGGACAGGGAAAAATAACCGGAATTTATCAAAGACGCTAAGGCATCATATATGATGCTTGAGCACCATCAATTAGAGAATGGGCTATCCATCGAATCCTTGTCTTTGTGATCGGGTCCACCCTGGAAAAGTTGAGTTTTGGAAGTACTATCCGGAATCTGAGGCACTACTTTAGGAGCAGCTTTCTCGGCGCCCGCATCCCCCTGATCAGATTGAATTTCCTGGAAGTCATCGGGACTCTCGGAGTCGGCTCCATACCCCTGCTCATCAAGTAACTTACTTGGGTCGGGACGAATAATGGAATTCTGACCGCCGGTCTTACCAGCATCCAACTCCTTATCCAAATTGGATGACTTCTGGCTAAAATCGTTCGATAGTTCGATCTTTCCTGTCTGCTTATAAAGGCGGGAGAGTGACTTAAGAATGGAGCTAAAATCTCTTGTTTTCTCCATCTTACTCTTCACGAGAATCTGCCTCGCCTTGTTGTAAAATGAGATAGCAGCCTCTAAATTGCCTTGCTTTTCATTTATGCGCCCGAGCTTGACAAGAGTATCAACGTTCTTGCTGGAATCTGAGCCATACAGGTCTTCCTGCACGGACAACGCGTTCTGATAGTACCCTTGAGCCTCAGCCCCCTTCTCCCCGTGGGCCTCCATGCCTTCACCCAGAGTCTTCAAAGAAGACGCCAGGGCTTTTTGCGCCACGGCTTTCTCTTTAGTAGTTCCTTGATCGGCTATTGAGCGCAATGCCTGCACTGTTCCCTTGCTCGGAAACATTTGAGCAATCTTTGCCGCTGTCTCCGGATTAGTCAGCGTCGATATAGCGATAATTGCCATCTTTTTCTCGGCCTCATCTCCTGTTAAATGGGGGATGAGCTTTTCAATAGTCTGCACTTCCTGGATTTTGTGCTGGGTGACATTGTTCGAGTGGGTAAAATAAATACCGATGCCGGATATGAGAACTCCAGAAATCAACGGCGTAAGAGTTCCCAACTTGTCCCAGAGATCCCTTGACTTTGCCGGTTTCTTCTTCAACTCTTCAAGCTCAAGACTCAAAGCCTCATGCTTTTCAGTGATAGATCGGCTCAGTTCCTGGTGCCTGGACTCGACCTCCTCGATTCTGTTATGAAGATCCTTTTCTGCCACTACATCTCCTCCGGTGTAGAAAGAGAATCATAACATGTGATAGATGCGACAACAGTCCCTGAATTCAGACCAGCACTACTCTTGATACCAGGCAATCATGCATTCAGAAGCCGAAAAGCCGTATAAATCGATAGATAAGAGCACCGTTTCCAAGGGGCTTCTCTCAAATTTCAATCCCCTAATAGGTTAAACTAGACTCCGACAATGGCACCGAAAGCAAACCCGAGTCACAACCTTGAATAAAAGCATCTTGAAAGTTTTAGTTCCGGTAGCGTTCCTTACTGTCGGACCCTTCTTTCCCCTGGCGGCACTTTCTGCAGCAGTTTCCAATACAGCTGACGCGGCCCTGGAAGAAGCCGGTACTTTATTAGATGAGAAGGATTATGATGCGGCAATAGCGAAATACAATTCAATCATCACTCAAACAAAAAAAGATGATGACGCCAGCACCATTCTCAAGTCCCGATGTTACAGAAAAATTGGCGTCGCCTATACCTTAAAAG
>JAUIJG010000010.1 GCA_030431355.1 bacterium | reverse complement strand
TTTTTCTGCTGCTGTTTATATCGGGATGCGCCTCCATGCGCACGCCGATGACCGATTTCGCGACCGACTATAACCGCGTCATCGCCGATACGCGCAACGAGATGATCCTTCTCAAGCGACGCACTCGTATCTATTACCTGAGAAAGTTCTTCGACTATCCTATTAGTCTCAAGGTTCAGACTTTTACCAATCTCGGTCTCTTCAAAACGATGAGAATCGGGGTCAGCTACTTGAAAGCCGCCGCGTTTCCTATAAAACCGGAAACCAACCTGGAACAATTCATCACCAATCGCTTTGGGAAAGAGCTTTATCTCACATTCTTCAAAGACTATACGGAAAAGGTCTGGGGAATCGACTGCGACAAGATTAGCGCCGCCTGGGGAGCCCAGAGGATCAAGGGACTTAGTATCACCAAAGCTGTTTTTCACGCGGTGAAAAAAATCTTTTCAGGAATCGGCGATCTAAGACAGAAGCAGACAGAGACCTCTCTAGTCGAACAGTTTCTCTATCCCAAGTACGGCACGGGCAGTCTCTGGGAAAAGGTGGCAGACAAAATCACTGCCGGTGGAGGCGAGATAAAACAGCCTTACGAAGTCGAGAAGCTGAACGTTAACGATGAAGGCAACAAAATAGTCTCCGCCGAAGTTAGAAACACCGAAAGCGGAGAGATCTCCACCATTGAAGGCAACTATTTCTTTTCTACCATGCCGGTCAAAGAGTTGATCAGAAAAATCAACACCGATATTCCAGTAAATGTTAAAGAAGTAAGTGAGGGACTGGTCTATCGAGACTTTATCGAAGTCGGAATGCTCCTCAAAAAAATGGCCATCAAAGACAAAGAATCCGGTGGCCGCAATTTGATTTCAGACAACTGGATCTACATCCAGGAATCAGACGTGATGATCGGTCGCTTGCAGATCTATAACAACTGGGGCCCGAACATGCTGGCAGACCCCGATACTGTATGGCTCGGACTGGAATACTTTTGCAATGATACCGACGACATTTGGACCTGGCCCGATGAAAAGATCAAAGAGCTTGGAGCGATGGAGCTGGACAAGATCGGCATCATTCACAAAGAAGACGTGCTTGACTCAATGGTCATCAGGATGCCCAAAACCTATCCCGGCTACTTTGGGACCTATGATCGATTCGAAGAGATTCAAGAATATGTGAATGGCTTCGAGAACCTTTTTCTGGTCGGAAGAAACGGCATGCACAAATACAATAACCAGGACCACTCAATGCTTACAGCGATGGTGGCAGTAGACAATATCGTGGATGGTATCAAAACCAAAGACAATATCTGGGACGTGAACACCGAGATGGAATACCACGAAGAGAAGACAAATTCCGGAACCGAAGGGCAATCGTGATAGAACGGCTTGCCTGGGGATTTTGCGGGCTTGTAGCCTTAATTTTTCTGGTCCTCTATCTAATGGGCTGGGCGCTGGCGATATCAGCTCCGCTGTCCATAGAGTACGAAGGCCCCTGCCTCTGGGCCACCATTCAACTATCCCATGGGCTTGATATCTACAACCCTCTTCGCCTGCTGGAGCCGCCCTACCAGGTAATAATCTATCCACCGGTATTCTTCCTGCTTTGCGTACCCTTCCAGGTATTTGCCGGCACAAGCTACTGGGGTCTCAGGCTTGTCAGCATACTCTCATTCATAATCAGCGCAGTCTCCTCCTATCGTATCTTTCACCGTAGCACCAACTCTATCTACGCCGCTATTGTAGGACTTATAGCCTACTCAAGTTTCCTGCCGATCTGGAGCTGGTCTATAAAAGGAAGAGTGGACATGCTCTCGATCTCACTATCTATAGTGGCTATCGATCTCTTTCTAGTGGCATATCAAAAGAGCGACTCCGACGGACAGAAGAGTCAGAGCTTTGCCGGGCGGGCTCTTCATCATCTGGGTATCTATACCCTTTTTATCATTTGCTGTGTGCTGGCAATCTTTACGAAGCAACCTGCCGTCATGATCCCCATCGCCGTGGCAATTTTCCTGCTCACCAAACGCAAGTTTCTCGATTTCTTTATCATCGCAATAGGCTCCGGGGGACTGTCTGCTCTCTCACTCTTTGCCATAGATTTGTGGACCAGAGGCGGCTTTATGCAGCACATGAGATTCCTGAGCAGAATGCCTTTCTCTTTCAACGACCTGAATCTTCATCTTGCCTGGATGGGAAGTGATTGGGGCAAGCTTCTCCTTATTCCGATCGCCATTTTATTTCTCCGAAGAAGAAAAGATGAATCGATGGATACGACTCTGCCGGTTGCTCTAATACTCTTGAGCGGACTATTGACCTTCTATTCCCTGGGAACGATGTATGCCAACGTAAACCATGCTATGCAATTCTACTGGGCCGCGGCCTGGCTTTTGGCAATTTGCGCTGCGGTGGCTCCAAGGAAACTCTCCTACGCGATCCTAATGGCCTCGCTACTGAGCGCCTACGCGATCTTCTCCACTTTTCCAAATCTCAGAAACGTAACAAGTAAGATGCAAAGCTCCATGACGCTTCTCGAAAAAGAAAATTTAACCGGCACCACAATGTTCGTGGAAGATCCAGCCCTTGCCCTCGAGGTAGGAGCTGAGCCATTGTTTGTGGATGTGGCAACTTTTATTCAAGTCTGGGAACGAGAAGGACGCAACCTCGACCATTTGCTCAACAATATAAAAGACACTAAATATAGTGCAATAGTAATTAATCGACATGACAGCCAGTTGGAGAAGCCTCCTTATTTCTGGCCCACAAAAATGATCGACACCATTCGCCAGTACTACAAATACCAGGGTAAAGTGGTGGGTAATGGTGAAATACAAGATCTATTCACTGTCAAAGAAGAGTACAAAAAATCGGAAGCACCTGAGCAAGTAAAATCCCCGGTAAGTGACGAAGCGCTAAAGAAAGGTGTCTCGGCAGAGCCCAAACAGCAAGCCGAAACAGAATCTAATTCAAAATCAGGCTCCGCTTCCGACGCACCAATAAGAGATTGATTGAGAGTGCTCAGCTGCCTGCGTGGGCAGCCCTGGCCAACAGTTCTTTACTCTTAATTGTAATCGGCTGGGCGAAAGGCTTCTTCAAGCTCTCCACCGACTCGCCTACTATGTCTATCATCGACTCCTCGATATTGCCCACCACCAGACCGGCAAGGGCAATATAAGACAGCTCCTCCGGACTGACCGAAGTGATGCGCACACAGGTGGAATCCACTGCGGCCAGGTCTGTTCCCAGGGCAAGAAAGCCTGTCTCAAGGGCGGTGCCGTTAATCGGTCCATCTCCTTCCATGGAGACGATTGCGTCTACGAGAGTGTAAACGGGCTTCACTATGTGCACCAGATCAATAATCGAATCCCTTATTCCTTTAATATGCAAAAGATTTTTCGGCCAACCATACTTTCTACCAGGTACGGTGCCAAACAGGTTCTTCATGGAACAGGTGACGCCCACCCAGTGGTGCATTTTCAGTTTAGGTAAGCTTATAACAGCGTCGGCTTCCATTATGGTGCGAGGCATATAGAAGTGCTTCAACCCATTAAATCCGCAAACATTGGGAACTTTAACCAGATCATCCAGGTTCAGATCAACAAAGTCGCCTTCCGCCACCACGACTTCGGAGGCTCCCTGTTTTTTCAAAAAATTGATCAATGCGGTCAGCACCACAGGGTTGGTGGTAATCGGCTTATCAGGCTTGAATTCAACCATATTAGGCTTAATAACCACCCGCTTTCCGGATAGATTCGGCAGCTCCACCTTTGGTGCGTACTCTTCCAACAAAGAGACCAGATCTTCGTCATAGGACTTAGCAGCTATCAGAGCCACTTTCGAGCGCCCCTTCCTTTTCAATGCGGCTTGCTCCGGCGATACATCGGGAATATCGACCAGTTTGGCTTTCTTGTCGCGCAGCTCACATCCGGTCAACCCCAGAGAGGCGGCGCCGGCAGCTTTCAAAAAATCTCTTCTCTTCATGTGCTCTTCTTTAGACTCCGGACTTCATACTTATCTTATCGAACTTAAGAGGATTGGCACCCTGGGCACAACTCAAAGCGATGGAAGAGAGCGCATTGGCAACATTGTTGTTGGTGAAACTGCCATCCTCTTTCTGACGCGCAAGAAGAAAAGAGAGCTCTCTTTCGTATTCTTTCTTGTAGGCATCCAGACAGATGATAGACCAGGCTAAGCCCAGGGTTGAGGTGTCATCCTTGCTGTAGGTGAGCAGGTGCTTAAGGGATTGATCTATGGCCGGGTGCGACTCAACGTCTTGCAAAGCCAAAAGAGCTTCTGCCGTGGTCACCCTGAATGGTGTCAAAAATGCGCCAAGGGTTTCACGATTCCCATAGTTCCATCCACCGCCCTTGCAAACTCTCTTCAGTATGTATTTGTTGGCGTGCTTTATTATTCGCTCAAACACTTCATGCTCAGGCAGTCCTGGAACTTTCAGGGCAAAGAGATGGTAACTGGTCGGCTCCACCCAGTGAAAACACTCCGGATCCCAGGGCCAGCCCCGGGGGAAAGAGACTCCTTCCGGTCCTTTCGAAATCAACAAAAGAAGACGCCCGACCACCGGATAAAAAGCCGGACGACTATCGGCAAAGTGAATCAAGGCTTTCTTAATCACTTTGTCCGTCGCTTTGCTCTTCTGGAGCTTGTTTATTTGCCGCAGAGCCATTAGCACCGGACCGCTGACCCAGTCAGAGAAGCCCGTGTCCGGAGCGGTGGACCAACCACCATCTTCATTCTGAATCTTGATCAGATATTGGCCACTAGTTCTGGCCACACCCTCATCCTGGGAAGAGAGGGCAAATGAGCACCAGGCAGTAGCCTCCATGGAGGGACCGCCACCAACCTTGTATGACCAGCAGCCCAGGGGCTGCATGGACCGCAACAAATAACCGTCAATCTTCTCTTTCGCGTCAGCTACATTCATATATATGTCGAATCAAATAAGTAAGCAGAGAACGGGTTGAAACCATTAGAGCAGAAATGGAGGCGAATTGGTGTTGAGCCTGGCTTTGCGCCGTGAAAGTTTTCTCCAGGTCTGATTGCCGACCGTCTCTATATAAGGATAATCCTGTTTGGTCGAAGAGGCGATACCAGGAAAAAAACCAGGGGCTCCCCCTAGAAAGAGCCAGGCTCAGACTTGACCTCAAACAGGCTCATTTTATGGGCTTTTCGGGAATTCACGCCCTGAAATGTTGCCAAATGTTTCGAGAAGTAAAGAGAAATATTCTACCGAATATCAAAGTGGCGGTTTTTCGTAGTGGCAAGAATATTGGGCTCCTGTAGATTTTTTGAAAAGCCTGGGATCACCACTCCTAACTTTTTAAAGCGGGAAGTTGTCATGAAAGAGCAATTTGCCACTAGGCGAAATCTGCAACTCAATATAAGATGGAATTAACGCCTGAGATGGAACCGCTTTTCAATCCGATATTTCCGGTCACAACTTGGGTAATAAAAGATAACCACAACATTTATCGAGAGGAGGTGAAGTAAGTAGTTAATTAAGCAAATCGGTTTCGTACAGTGGAATACGTTACTATTATTAACAATACCTAATATCTTTGTTGTCGAGCCGATATGATTTTGAGTTAGCCTTAGTAGTTAATCTCGCATCGGCTTTGCGCGAGATATTAAAGGAGGTTTTAAAATGAGGGAAACGCTAAATCGGTTTATCCATGACGAATCAGGTCAGGGTATTACTGAATACGGTGCTATCCTTGCGTTCGTCGCAATCCTGGTAGCTGTCGTGTTTGCTATCACTCAGGGTGCCTTGGCAGGCGCCATTTCGAAGGCGTTCTCTTCGGTTGTTAAACAGCTGAACGCTCTCTCCGACGCTGCAGCTTCTGCATCATCGTAGACGACCGAGAATACAAATTCAAAAATTGGACGGAGAGCTTCGGCTCTCCGTTCTACTTTTTTGCAATCATCAATTAGATCTATCTGGTTGCGAGGAAAGTCATTCCCGAACGCAGCCGATCATCCCCCTCCGGAACCAGGGGCAAAAGCGTTTGACAGAGATGACAATCAGAGTCACTGGCGGAGCCCGGGCCAAAACTGGACCGATAAACAAAGTTTGAAGCTATATAAAGACCAATTTTCGCAAATTTTCAGGTGCATGAAAGAGGGGATAAAACCTTCCCCCGGATATCCATCGGACATATCCGTAAGGGAAGAAGGAGCAAGAAATCGAAGTCCTCTACCCCACGCCAGAGCCCGGGAACATATTTGAGCGGTCCCAAACGCCCATATCACATAGCTTTCCGGAGACAACTGCAGATATTTTGGGACCGGGAAAGGGGGAGCTAAACATCTCGTTACTTCCACCCCCCTATTTTTTACCTAAATTTTTCGCTGAAAAATCGATATCAAGTAGACAGAAACGGCTTAAAAACAAGGCCGAGCGTCCGGTAATGAGATAAAAACGGGTAGAAAAGGGGAATGAATTTAGTAGATCACTTAGTTGAAAATGTAGATATCAAGCGTGAATTGGGTGGTTTCAAGGTCAGTATTAGCGGTAAGATTGGGTGCGTGTTGGAATCCGTGTTCCAGGGTAAAAAATCTTGGACGCGGACAAGGACCGCCGTTGTCCTTGAAACGCTGATGTGCGTTAATAGTAAAAGGTTAATCTTTCTCCACTAGAAAGAAGGGGGAACCGTAATGAACCCATTACGATCACTGTTCTTAAGTCTTTCCCGAATGCCTCCAGCTCTGATGCTTTTGATCATCATTGTTCTGGCTGTAATGGTCACGATGATGGTTACCGGCAGAATGTCTCAACAAGAGGCTGAGTTGGAACTTAAAAAGAGAGACTTAGAAGCAAAAATGAGTGCCAAAGGAAAAGTCGTTTACGCGATAAAAGACATTCCTGAAGGCCAAACGATTCCGAGTGACGCTCTTGAAGAAAAGGAAATTGAACAATCCAAGATTCCTCAAGACGCTCTCACATCCTCGTCGCTTGCGGCGGGTCGTGTAGCGAAATACGGAATTTCGCAAGGTCAGATTGTTTCGCAACATGACCTTGCTCCTCAAGGTATTTCACTTGGATTCGAATCCAGACTTCGTGAAGGTATGAGAGCCCTCACATTCGCCATTGACACAAACTCTGGTGTAGCTGGATTTATTACTCCGGAAAGTCATGTTGATGTCTACGCTATGGTCGGCACGGGCGCCGAAACTAACGTAGCTCCTGTACTTTCTGATGTAGAAGTCATCGCTGTTGGTCAAATGTACCAAAAACAGCCTGGCGGTACTGCTGCTGTCCCCGCTAACTCGGTTACAGTGCTAGTATCACCAGAAGATGCTTCCAAACTGATCAAATCGATCAGTGCGGCTAAGCTCTATCTGACTCTCAGAAATGACAAGGATCACACCCCGGTTGCTACCGTTGATGTGATTTCATTGTTCGCTAAAGCTCCGGATAAGGAAGCAGACGATTTGGCTGCTCTACCTCCTCCGTCAGCATTGCCTCCGCCTCCAGTTCCTGGAGCTCCAGATGGTGAATTGCCACCTCTGCCAGGCGGCGGCGAACCCGGTGCCCTGCCCGATGCAGCACCACCACCACCACCACTTCACGAAATAGAGATCTGGTCTGGCAGCAAGAAGGATGTGCTCTCGGTACCGAAAAGCTAGAACTTAGCTGGTACTTAGTGAACATTAGTTCTCCAGTGGGTACAACACTAGGGGGGCTGTCAGCGAAGGGGAGAACCTAAAGGCTATGAAATTAACCACGCTTCTCGTTTGCGATGCCGGTTTGGATAAGCGCCAAACCATCGAAGATTTGATTCACAGTCAGCCGTCGCTGGCTCTGGTCAGCACGGTATCGGGCAGTATGGCTCGTGAGCAAATCGGAAGTTTGCATCCAAAACTTGTGTGGATTGAGCTTAGTCCCGCTCCTGTTCGCGGACTTTCGCTGTTAGCAGAATTGAGGGAAACTTTCCCTCAGCTCTACTTCTTCGTGAGTTATGAAGTTCCGGACCCCGAGTTGATTCGTACTGCGTATCGACTCGGGGCTTCCGACTTCCTTGATGCTGAGCGTTGGCGTACAGACTTGCCCGCCGCCGTTCAAAGCATCCAGTTGAAGCACCAGTCCGAATCGGTTTCAACTGCAGCCGGTAAAGTAGTTGCCATCTTCAGCCCCACAGGCGGAATCGGTGCTACCACCATTTGTACCAACCTGGCTGGCTACCTGGGCAAGTACGGAGAGACCTGTATTGTCGACCTGGACCTCCAGTTCGGCATGATTTCTCACTACCTGAACCTCGAACCGTCCTTTAGTTTGAGTACCATCGACTTTTCCCACACCAACTTCGACGCCACCTACCTGCGTAACTTGATGACCAGGTATGACGACAAGTTGAGTATCCTGGCTGCGCCTCCGGAACTGGAGGACATCGGCGATATCTACGCCGCCCAGGTCCAGGAGATCCTATATACGTCGAAGCAAGAATTCCGCTTCACCGTTGTGGACTTACCTAAAAACTTACTTGATGAAAGAGCTATCGCGACCCTTGACCTCGCTGATCATGTACTGGTCATCACCGAGTACAACTGGGCTGCGATCTTGAACGCTAGAAAATGTCTCGATACATTTAAAGCGCACTACAACCAGGAAAAACTTCTCCTGGTGGTCAACAGGTCAGAATGGCTTCCCCAGGACGTTCTATCGGAATGTCGAGCCAACCTGAACTATCCAGTTTTCCACGAAATTCCCAACGACACCAAGACCGCAAAATGGGTCAACAACCAGGGTCAGATTGCTCCTGGTCATACAGCGCTGGGTAAATCCCTCGATTCATTGGCACGTAGAGTTGCCGGCGGAGAACAATTACTTCTTACCGAAAACAAAGATAAGAAGAGCATTTTCCAATTACCGGCTATCTTCGGAGCCAAGAAATCATCATAAACAAACAAAAGGCGGTGACGTTAGATGTCTGACGAAAAGAAGGAGAATCTACCAGCTCGACCCAGCTCATCCCTGATGGGTCAGTTAGTTAGGCAGCGCCAAGCATCAGATGTGGTGCCTGCAAAACAACAGAACACAGGGGTAGCCGGTAACCAGGGCGCGACAGGCGTAGGAGCCAGGCCCGGAAGTGGTCCGACCCCAGGTCAGAGCGGAGTCGCCAGACCTGGCGGAGCCCAGACTGGTGTTTCCAACCAGAGAGGTGGCGCACCTCAAACCGGTGTGAGCAAGGACGAAGGCCCTTCCAAAGCAGACATCGATAGAATCGACGCCAAAGATGAGTATTCCGGTTACTCCGATGAACCGGTTGATATCGGCGGAGACAGCGGTAAGTTCTCAGCCAACCAACAACTAATTCGTGAAAGAGAAAAGTTCATTATCGACCAGCTCAGACGAGAGCTGGATACTTCGCGTTTGACCAACATCTCGGAAGATACCCAGGCTCAGGTAAGAGCTCGTATTAGAGAGATTGTTAACTCCGACCCTGCTCCTCTCACCATGATGGAAAAGGGTATTTTGCTTCAGAACGTTCTTGATGAAGTATTCGGATTCGGTCCCCTCGGTCCGCTCCTGCGTGACCCGTCCGTCGGTGATATTTGTGTCAACAGCGTGACTTCGGTCTTCGTTGAAAGACATGGTCGTCTGGAAAAAACCAGCGTTGTTTTTGAAAACGATCGCCACCTCAGACAGACAATCGACAAAATCATCCAACCCCTGGGTCGTCGTCTTGACGATAACTCACCCATGGTTGACGCCCGTCTTCCTAACGGTTCTCGTGTAAACGCGACAATCCCACCGGTAACCATCGACGGTCCCACAATCACAATTCGTTGTTTCGGTACAACGATTATGTCCCTGGGTCAGTTGGTTGAGAAAGGCGCTATGTCCGTCCAGATGGCGGAGGTTTGCAAAGCCTGCGTCAAAGGAAGAATCAATACCATCATCTCCGGTGGTACAGGTTCCGGTAAAACAACTCTTCTCAACGCTCTTTCAGCTCACATCAACCCCCGCGAAAGAATCATCACGATTGAGGACGCGGCGGAATTGAGACTACAGCACGAGCACTGGGTGCGGATGGAGACCCGTCCGCCCAACACTGAAGGTCGTGGTCAGATAACACAGCGTATGCTCGTTATCAACTGTCTTCGTATGAGACCTGACCGCATCATCCTTGGTGAGTGCCGTGGTGAAGAGGCGTTCGACATGCTCCAGGCCATGAACACCGGTCACGATGGCTCAATGACTACGATTCACGCCAACAACCCGCGTGACTGTACAAAGCGTCTTGAGAACATGATCCTCATGTCCGGTGTGGAAATGCCCCAGAAAGCTGCCCGTGAATTGATCGCGTCAGCTATCGAAGTCATTATCCAGATTCGACGACTGGAGGATGGTACCAGAAGGTGTACCGAAATTGCGGAGATAACCGGTATGGAAGGTGACACCATCGCAATTTCAACTTTGTTTACACTCGAAAGAGAAGGTCGTGACCCCAGAGGCTTCTTTAAGTGCCGCCACGTGGGTTCTGGACTACCGCCCAAATTCCTTGAGAAATTGGAACAAGAAGCGGTGCCTTTCAAACTAGAGTGGCTGCGCTAAAAGCTGGTAAATTAGTTATAGATACACAAGTAGCAAAAAGCTCAGGAGTACGCAGGGTAAGAGCATATGGAAATTCCAATGATGGTTTTTTGTTCGGTGATCGCCATTGGCGTGCTGGGTATTGCTGCTCTGAAAAGCGGTCATGCCGACGAGCTCATGCGACTCAGCAAGCAAAAAAGACGACTTGCCGATCGTGACAAAGACTCCTCCGAAGAAGATGATATCTTTTCAAAACAAAGAGATGATTATCTCTCCAGAATCCTGGCCCTGGCCGGACTGGAAGCCAAATATGACCAGATGAAGATGAACTGGATCATCACCACTTTCGCCAGTGGAGTCGTCTTCTCAATCATCATGATGTTCGGCGTGCCTGAACTCATGGTTGTAGGATTCATAATCGGTCTGCCGATTGGTGCGGCAGGCTTTATCTTTTATCTCAACTGGGTGGCTAAGAGACGTCAGGCAAGAATGACCGAGCAGTTACCCCAGGTTCTAGAAACAATGGTTTCTTCCTTGAGAGCCGGTTCTCCGATTATGGAATGCTTCAAAGTTATCGCTGAAACATCTCCGGATCCTATTAGAGGTGAGTTCAAACGTGGACTGATCTCGTTGCAGCTTGGTAAGCCGTTCAAAGACACTCTTAAAGAGATGTGTATCCGAATCAAGGCTCCCGATTTCCAGCTCCTTACCCAGGCTATTTTCATCAGTCAGGACGTGGGTGGTAACTTGGCTGACGTTGTCTCGGTTATTGCTGTGGCTATCCGTGAACGATTCAAACTCAGAGACTTCCTTGCGGCTCTGACCTCCCAGGGTAAAGCTACTGCCATGTTCATCGGTTGTCTTCCATACGGAATCACCATGATCACTTATATAGCAACTCCGGGTTATATCATCCCATTCCTCAATCACCCGATTGCACGTATCGTCCTTCTTCTATTGATCATCTGGGAAGCTATAGGTTTCTACATCCTGATGAAAATGACAACTTTCGAGGTCTAAACGGAAACAATGTCGACGTTAACCATTTCCATTCTTACATTCTGCGGAGTTATTGTTCTGGGACTTTTAGTTCTCAGACCGGTAATGGGCATCTACGTTGACCAGTACGCTGTTCGTCTGAGACCCAAGAAAGAGAACGAAGAAGTAGCAGCCGATCAACCAAAAGATTCTGCAATCTTGATGCTTTGCAGAACTATTGGTGAACTGGTACTGAGTGTTATGCCTGCTCTTGCGGATAAGAGAACAGTAGAACTGCTAACCCAGGCTAACTACAGAACCCCTCAACACCTTGCTATCTATATCGGTATCCGGTCAATGGTTGCCGGTTCTATTCTATTGATGGGTTGCCTTGGTGCCACTTCAAACCCCATGGTATTGATTCTCTCAGTTCCTGGTGCTGTTCTAGGTTGGTTGATTCCAAACTTCTTCCTGGCTGGTCGAGTTAAAACCAGACAGACTCAGATCTTAAGAGAGCTGCCTATCATCATCGACTTGATGATTGTTTGCGCCCAGGCTGGTCTCGGTCTCCTAATGGCTGTCGATAAAGTTTCCAAGGAAGTTGGTGACTCCTGTCCCATACTCGCCAAAGAGCTTGAGCAGCTAATTAACGACGTAAAAGTATTTGCTAAGTCAGTTCCCCACGCACTGCGTGAGATGGGTGAACGCTGTGGAGTAGATGAGCTGATCAACATGGCTTCTGCTCTTATCGCTGCTGAAGCGAAGGGTGCCGATATCAGTTACCCGCTTCAACAACAAGCCGATGCGCTTAGAGACAGATTGAAGCGGAAGAAGGAAGAAGAAGCTGGTAAAGTGCCGGTTAAGATGGTGCCTGTAATCATGTTCTTCGTTATGCCTTTGATCCTTGCTCCCATGCTTGGTCCCGCCGTCGTAACGATCATGACCGCCATCGGACCTATCATGCAACAGGTCAAATAACGACATAAATGGCTGAAGTAAAAGGCCTTTTCAACAAATCTAAAAACTCAACAGTTGCCAGTCGAGTGACAATGGCCACCAGCTTTTTTAAACGGCTTAAAGGGCTTTTAGGAACAGACTCCCTGGATGAAGATGCCGGTCTTTTCCTCAGTCCCTGCAAGTCCATTCATATGTTTGGAATGAAATACGCCATAGATGCTGTTTTCCTGGACAAAGAATTGAAAGTGGCTGAGCTGGTTGAACGCCTGGAACCCGGGGCTGTCTCGGGACACTATGGTGATGCTCATTCATGCCTTGAGTTGAAGGCGGGAATGATCGAAAAGCTGAAAATCTCTGTGGGCGATCAGTTTGAATGGAATCAAAGTTGACCGGGATAATTCCATTCGGCTCTGACTCGATACTCGAAAAGCCTTTCAAACCGGGCGTTCCCACCCCGGAAAGAAAAACGCGCGTTTTTCTTTCCGCTAACGAGAGATGAAAGACGAAAGATTTGTCTTGTCGAAAAGCCCAGTTCCGCGCAATTCAATTGATATATAAAATCAGGAGCTAACGCCGCTCCCCGCAGCTTTTCTTATTGCGATGGATGGGCATCACATCAACGCACATCTATTTTAAGGCACGAATCCGAGGGCAATTAAGGTAGGCGCATACAAAAGAATCCCGGCAAGCGTTCCAATCGCGATTGCCGGTCCCAGAGCAATGGGAGACTTCATCGCTTTCACTATCGGCTCGGCATCGAAAGATCCTTTGCCGGCAGTCACTCCCACGCCCAGTCCAAATACGGTAAATAACTTGAACACCTGTTTCCAGGGCACAACCATAGCCAATCTGACCGTGGCTACCACACCGTAGCAGACACAGAAGTAGAGAAAGACCACCATCAACCCTTTCGGTCCCAGAAATGCGCCGATGGCCGCCATCAACTTGGCGTCACCAAAACCGAGCTTCTTCTTGGGGTGGGGAAATATCATTATTGCCGCACCCAGAGCCCAGCCGGCTAACGACCACAAGGCTCCGGCGACACCGCCGGTCACGGCGTTGGAAATCATCCCCACAGCCGCGGCAGGAAAGGTTATCCAGTTGAAGATTTTTTTGGTTCGCATATCAACAACTGCGGCAACAAGCACCACAATTAGTATTGCAATCTGGTTAAAAGTTAGAGCTAGCATTTCATATTTTGATAGTAAGGAAGTTAATCCAAAGCTGCAATTGCATCAATTTCTACACTTACGTCTTTGGGCAAACGAGCCACTTGTACAGTTGCCCTGGCGGGCTTGTGACTGGAGAAAAATTCCCCATATACTTTATTTACCTCGTCGAAGTCATTTAGATCACTCAAGTAAATAGTAGTCTTTACAACTTTATCAATTGAACTGCCGGCTTCTTCAAGAATTTTGCTCAAATTCTCCATTACCAGTCTGGTTTGCTCGCCGGTGCTACCCTCTAGAAGAGTCATGGATTCAGGCTTGAGGGGAATTTGTCCTGAAACAAAGACAAAGCCATTGCACTTAATCGCCTGGGAATATGGTCCTATCGCCTGGGGCGCTTTATCAGTATGAATGGTTGCTAGCATTCTCTATCTCCGCTTGAAACTCCGCCTGTTACAGGCAATCAAGTCTATCAGAAAGACAGCGGAGAAGAACAAGTCTTCTCCGCTGAATTCATAGCATTTGGAATAAGGAGGAATTCTCAGATGCTTATGGAAAACTGAATCCAAAACTTCCGCCAGAACCATGGGGAGTTGTGGAAGTCGGATGCGCTACCTGGGGAGGAGTGGCAGTACTACCAAGACCTCCAGGAGTCTGACCGAATCTATTCATATCCGGTCTGGGAAGACCGAATTGAACCAGGGAGCGACCCCAGTTACGAACGCTACCGCCGTTGGGCCCGGAGCGTGGAGTACCTTCATAGTCTACCCACTCATCTCCACCCCATCCTGGAGCCAGGTTGCTACCATGACCGGTGGTGAGACCGGCACTGGAGCCTGTTCTCTCAATACCACGCTGAATACGGCTACCAGGCGTGAATTCAAACATAGGAGGAAGAGTCACACCTTCATCTCCATATATATGAAAGTCATAGCCGCTTGATTTAACGAAACTATCCAGTCTTGTCGGAGGTAAGCCATTACGGCCGGTCGGTCCCAGAACTCGAGTCAAACCGCCAAACCCTGCCGTCCTTGGCAATGAAGTCAGTCCCTGGTTCTCGGTTCTGATTGCATCGGCTCTGCCCAGGTTATCGGTTCTGTAGGAAGTTCTTCCATAAACCCCGGTGGCACCCTGGGACTGGTAAGCAGCTTGGGCAGCGGCCTCCTGGGAAGAAGTTATCGATACTAAGGATAGAATTGAAAGTGCGGCTAGGGCTAACTTAAATTTCATGAGATTTGCGGCCTCTTTTTTTGGATAAGTCGGGTCTAAAACATGGATTCATCATCAAACACCTGGGCGTTATCCGATGACTGACCCTGCACAGGTGAACTAAATTTGTTGTCGTAACTTCTACCGTTGAAAGGTTTTGCCGAAGAAGAAGAACTACCGGTAGTGAAAAGACTACCCGCATTGGCAAATGGATTGGCATTCAAATTGTGCTTGCTGCCCAACGGCTTCAAGGACGAACTGTAGCTTTTCTTTGGCTGGTAGGCAGAATCATAATTGCCGTTTACGGTTGGAACCTCGTAAGCATTGTCGAGGTACGGATCGGATGCTTTTGGCATGTTTCGCTTGCTTTGCAAGGTCTGGGGATTGAGATAGTCAAAAGCCTTTCCTTGAATGGTACTGAATCCGATGGCTTTACCACGTGGTCCGTACTTCTTCATCAACTCCATACGATGATAAGAATGCTTGGGAAACATATCAGGAGTAATGCGAAACTGAGAAAGACCGGCGCTTTCAGAACCGGGCTCCATGGTAGATAAATCATAACCGTCATCACTGGCCTGAGCGAAACAAGGGCTCACTGCCACCAGACTACCTACTATTAGAGCGGTCAAAACCTTTTTCACTGATATTTCCTCAAAACAAGAACTCGATTAAGCAGACCGGAGATCATCTCCAGACCTCACATTCTAGGGATCAACAATATTGCCATCGAAAGATCCCGTGGAGGTCGGAGGTAGTGTCCATCCTCTACTCAAGCCTCTGATGGTTCCACCAAAGCCCCTTACTCCGTTTTGAAATCCGAAGTTCCAATCACCGGAAGGTACCGGTCTCAAATCCGTACTGTTTTCACTGAGAATATTGGTCTCCTGAAACTCGCGACCCGGGCGGATCCAGCGCTGCTGCTGATTAGTCGAATTGACGTTGCCGTAATAGTTTCCGATGGTAGTTAATGACTCTCTCGACTGCACTCCAGGATTGCCCTGGGAGGTCATGGCGTTACCGCCGCCACCGGCTCCGAAGCCGTATCCCTGGCCTCTCTGCCCCTGGGGACCAACTGGAGCTGCAGCTGCCCTGGAACCCTGGTCAACCGAGCTGAATCCGAATCCCCGATTCTGGGTCGGTCCTACAAAACCACGCTGACTGCCCAGCGGAGTTGAACTGGAGAAGGTGGCATAGGGACCATTCTGCCCCATCTGTATACTGCTGGAAGCAGATTGAGCCAGGGCGGCCCCACTGGTCAAAACAGACAATCCGGTCACCGCTACTGCTGCGGCGAAGACGTTAAGAGACATTTTTAGAAGGCTTTGCATAAGAAATTCACCTTGGTTGGACCGAAATCAGCGTCTGATTAGTTCCTGGTTTGATTTATTAGTAAAGAGAAACGAGGACAGTACCTGGCTTCTTGGCGAACCCCCTGTTTAAATTCACCGAATTCGGCAGAGCTGGTGGGTTTCCGCTAGATGAATAGTACTTAACAAAAGGGGGCTTGTCAATAGGGCTCGCGGACTCAAAACCTTAATTTTGCGAGCTTTTCAAAGAATTTTCCCCTGCCGGCGCCAGCCTCAAAAAAACCTCTCACCAAAACCAACCGTTACTAATACTTATATACCCATTTCCAGAAGTCTTGAATTGCTTATATTATGCTGTTCTAGCCCGATTTCAGATAGAAGATAATGAGTCTAATTCTAGCCATAGAAACAAGCTGCGACGAAACTGCCGCCGCAATCGTCAAAGACGGCAGAACCGTTCTTTCAAATTGCGTGGAGAGCCAGATCCAGATCCATGAAAAGTTTGGCGGGGTCGTTCCCGAGGTGGCAGCGCGACATCACCTCACCGCGATAAACCAGGTGGTTAAAAGCACAATGGAAGAGGCTTCCGTTAAACCCGGTGATCTAAGCCATATCGCTTGCACCAACGGCCCGGGACTGGTCGGAACGCTCCTGGTCGGACTCTCCTGCGCAAAGGCTTTGAGTTGGGCATGGTCGAAACCGCTAATCGCAATCGATCATCTCTTCGCCCATGTATGTGCCAACTATATTGATACGGACCTGGAGCCTCCTTTTATCTGTTTGTTGGTCTCCGGCGGCCACAGCCAGGTGATGAAATTCGACAGATTTGATAATGGAGAAGTCCTGGGTCAGACTCTGGATGACGCAGCCGGTGAAGCATACGACAAAGTGGCACGTTTGCTGGGACTGGACTATCCCGGCGGTCCATCCATCGACAGGGCTGCTAAAACGGGTAACAGTGAGGCTTTCAAATTTCCAGAAGGGGTTGTCGACGGATACAATTTTAGTTTTAGCGGGCTTAAAACAGCGGTCCTGCGCAAAACAGAAAAGTTGAACGGTCCACTGCCGGTCGAAGACCTGGCCGCATCGTTTCAGGATGCGGTGAACCGAGTACTCTTCAAGAAATCCGTCAAAGCCCTGAAGTTCTATGGTCTAGACAAAATTGTGTTGGCCGGCGGCGTGGCAGCAAACTCAGACTTGAGAAACCGGTTTCGTGAATTCGCCCAAGCAGAGCCGGGAGTCAAAATTTATATGCCGCCTCTCAAATATTGCACGGATAATGCAGCCATGGTGGGCTCGGCCGCGCATTTCATGGGAGAGCCTGCAAAAGCGGATGTGAGTGTATACTCAAGAAGCCCCTACCGGAAGAAATCTCGCCAGAATAAGAGCTAAGCCGGGATTAGCCGATCTAGGGAGAGCCCTATATTTCTATGGTATTTCCCATATAGTCCACGTATATTGGCGCCTACCTGCCTTTTCTGCGTGTTAGCATGGTTTCAACTCACGATGAGGAGTGTGTATCTGCGCTCAGACAGTACTTAGCCTGTGCCACTGCCTATTTTGAGCTTATGACTTTGCTTAAGGTGACCCAAAGATATGGTATTTGAAGATAAGGATTTAACATGCAGGGATTGCAGCCAGACTTTCCTATTCTCTAAAGGAGAGCAGGAGTTTTTCAGCAAGAAAGGACTGGTAAACGAACCAAAACGCTGTCCGAACTGTCGGATTTTGATGAGAGCCCTGCGAAACGGGGATGACCCGAATAAAACCACCGAAGTAAAGTGTGCCGAATGCGAAGCCCCCACGAGGGTCCCATTTCAACCGAAAGGTTATCGTCCCGTATACTGCAGCTACTGTTTCCGCTCCAAAAAGATGGAACAGGACAAAGAAGAGCAGTCTTCCACCAGCGAGCAAGACATCAGCATAGCCTCAGCTTCTTAAAGTTCCCGGTCGCCATATCAGTGCCATTTCGCTACAATTAGACTGTAGTGAAGTTTCAGGGAACCTGAGAATTTAGATATCGGTTCCCTTTAAAACCAAGTTCAGGGAATCTGGCAATTTATGAGCGAAGACAAAGAGATACCGTTAAATCAGTTCACTCCAAATCCTCAAAGTGACAGACGAAACAGGGCATCCAATCTTGAAGACCCTGAAGTTAAGTTTGCGCAAAAAAGTATTACTGATGACAAGCTCGAAGCACTGAAAAAGTTTCTCAAAAACGCTTCTACAGAGGACATAAAAATTGTGCGCGACTGTTATGGAGACGCCCCAGAAGTCCTGAAACTTCTTGGTTTAGAGCTGACCATCGATGAACCCACACAGAGCTAGCACCGGAAAGCGCTCTCGGTTTGACATCTACCAATCAAAAGCGCTCCATGTATCGAGTTTGAAAACCCATATGTTTTTAGCTCCTCGGTCTCGTATAATTGTTCGCGATTGTAGTTTTCTTGAAAGAGTCTCGTAGTAAATCAGTCAATGAGCGATAACACAAAGACAGAGCCTTGCGAAAGCTGTGGCAGACCTACACCTGCCGGAGAGAAATGCGTTTACTGTGCAACAGTAACCGACCTTGATCTCAAGAGCTTGCAGAGCGATTATCTGAAAGCGGAAGCCGACAGTGACGCTGATATGCCATCTCAGGTCTGTGTTATCGTGCAAAAGACCGGTCAGAAGATTCCTCTGAAAACAAACAAGGTAAAAATTGGTCGAGACCCCACAAACCAGGTGGTGGTTGCCGATGATACATTCGCTTCTCGACATCATGCCTGGATTACTTTCGAAGACGCTGATTTCTGGATTGAAGACCTGGGTTCAACCAATGGCACTCTTTTGAACGGTCACCCGGTTGTGAAGAGACAGATATTATCAACTGGTGACAAGATCCGAGTCGGTCATACAGAATTGACCTTCGAAGTGGAATAAAAATAGTTAGTTCTGGTGACTGGGTGATTCTGGAGGGAAGTTAAATTGGCTAGTTCGGGTGGCGCTAACCGAATCGAGCTTGAAAGCCAGATTCTCTGTTCAGCTCTTCGCTTGAGTTGGGCTGAGTCTGATGTCACCGGCATGGTCAAGTCTTGCCAGGAACTCTATCAGTTGTTTCCTGACCTTCTGCCGCCTCCGAAAGCAGAGGTAGATGCCCAGGCCGACAATTACTATGAGCTGCTCCAGATAGAATGCGACGTCAATCCCAGCATGGTACTGGCAGCATATTTCAAAGGCATAAAGCGATTTCTGCGCCAACATGCCGACCCCAAAGAAGACAAAGAAAAGTATTTCAAAATTCTCAATGCCGGCTTCATTCTCCGTAAGCCCAGACTGAGACTCAGTCACGATCTGATTGTGGCCAGGGGCAGCCTGGTTGAACAGAAGATTATTCCGGAAGACGGCACCCTCGAGATGATAGAAGCAGCCGAAGAGGCTATTCCGGAAGCTCAGCCTATCCAGATGGTGACCACCCAACAGATAGACGACAGCCTGCCCAAACTCATCGAACTGATGAAAGCAGCACAGTTTACCGGACCGGCAGAGGTGCAGGCCCTGCTCAACCAGATGAAACTTTATCCGGATATTCCGCTAACCGATCTGGTTCTCCAGGCTGGTTATGTCACCGAACCTGAGCTCAACTCTTTGCAGTTGGCTGAATATTTGCTCACCCAAAACAAAATTAGTATGGGTCAATTCAGTGTGGCAATGTACGATGAACGCACCACAGGTATTAGGATGGCGGAATCGCTACAGGTCCGCGGATGGCTCGACACTGAAACCCGAGGCTACGACAAATAGCCCCCACGATGCTAAACTAAAGACGCTACTTGACCAGATCAGCTCCCATGAGCACCGGATCTGGATGGCTGGGGGTGAAGGCAATTATGGACTCGGAGCGCACCGCTTGCTGGCCTCGCCACAAACGCCGGGTTTACGCTCAAGCTGAGGGATTCGAAAACCCACAGCGAGCAGATTATCGCCGCCTTCTAAACTTTCTTGCTCACAACTCGGGACTGTGCCACAAGGCAATCTTGCATTCCTCCACTGTTCCGGAATTCGCAGCCGTAAGAACTATTCTCAATCGCAAACTCAAAGATCTCGATCCGAATCCGGAAGTCGATTTGCTCGCCCGAGAACTGCTCCATCAACCCCTTTCCGAAGTTCAAGGGACAAGGGATATAGAAGACCTGGTGCGAGATGATAGCCAGGAAATCGACGAAATTCTCAATAACAAATCAAGGAAACCCTGGGACGATCTCTCGGACTTGCTCGACGATGTCTCCTCCGCCGACGATCTCTTTCATGGTGAAGCCGTGGACGAAGGTGCCCCGGAAACTTTCAACGGTGAACCTCAAAGTCTCGACGATTTGCTCCACGGAAAACCCCAGACCAGAGGACGTTTTGGCAGGCAACGCGTCAACCGCTCTCTTTCCAGCATGGTTATCGAACATGTTCTGAAAGCCACCGAAACCGACCAGGTCACCGATGAATATGAAAGCCAGGGAGCAGCGGCAATCGAATCGGTTCAGTCACTGGAAACATCGCCAGAGACAACCACTGGACTGGTGGAGATTCCAGACAATCTTGAATCAATAGACTCAGTGGTTTTCGAGCCCGATTGCGTAGCGGTACAAGAAGAAGCCGGACTTCAAACAACCTATCAAAATTTTAGCCCCAAAATTGATAGCGAATCCGACCTCTCCCAGCCGGATCCTGCCAATCTTTCGATTTTGCTTTCCGAACAAATGGAATTTTCTCCAGCTCAAACCATTGAGCCGATGGAGACTAAAGAGCCGGAAGTTGAGCAACCGGTCTCCCAGGCGCAGCTCATGTTGGAAAATTGGTTTAGAGCCCTGGACAACACTCTGGATACCACAAAAGATCATTACACAAATGGAGAGAGAACCTATGCCGATGATCTGGCAGAGAATCCAGGAGAGCTTCTCAAACAGCTGGAGAAGATAGCTCGTTCTTCAGACCCGCTTCCTAAAGAGCCCAAAAAAGCCCGCAGCAATTTCAGGAAGCAACCGGAGCAACCCTGCCACGTTCCCATGTCCGGTGGCCGCAGAAAAGAAGTTTATGCAAACGGTGCAATCGTAATTAAAGATGCCATAGGCAAGGTCATGGCCGTTCGGTCCCGAGAGCTTCTAGCCATCACATTTAGTTATGACCCGAGAGGCAATCTCAAGAGCTTCTCCAGATACCATGCCAGCGGAGCATTGCATTCCACCGGCGAAAGAGATCACCACGGAGTGATAGTCAGAGATCCCTGCGGCAGGGTAAGAGCCCAGGGCGAATCCATGTCCTGTGATCCCAGCGGCTGCCTGACCATAAGAAAAATGGATGGACAGTTCTGGTCCGTGGATTTGGTCCGCGGCATCCACATAGAAAGAAGGATTTTAGAAGACCTGAATGGACACTGGAGCAGTCTGACAGCCCTTTTGACCTATGACGGATTTCGCATGGCGACCCGCTTCCAGGAGCTCAAAGATAGTTATAGAAGATACGGAGATTGGCTATCCCAATCGAACTCTTCAATATTCAGATTTTATGGACGTGACGGCTCGATGATTCAGTTCAACTCCGATGAGGAGCTACAATCATTGCGTCCTTCATCTATGAAGCCACCCGGCTCAAAATTCATAGATGAAGAGCTGAAAGGACGCCGCAAAGCAAGAACGGCATGGGATTCTGTCCACGAATATGTTTCTCAGTATTTAGCGATACTCTGAAGCAATCTAGTTGGGCGCAATTCCGGATTTTTTTCAATAGGGAGTTTAATAACTGATGGCAGAAGCAATCAAATTCGGTACCGACGGTTGGAGAGCTGTTATAGCCGAAGATTTCACCTATGCAAACGTAGAACGAGTCGCCTACGCGGTCGGCCTCTACGTCAAAGAGAACTATTCAGCTGGAACTCCGCTACTCATAGGTTATGACACACGCTTCATGGCGGATAAATTTGCCGAAAGAGCCGGTCAGGTTTTGATGGCCATGGGCATACCGGTAAAAGTTGCCAGCCGGGATGTCCCCACCCCCTGTATCGCCTGGGCTACCCAGCACGAAAAGACAGCCGGAGCCCTGCAATTTACAGCCAGCCATAATCCCCCTGAGTATTGCGGCGTGAAGTATATTCCGGAGTATGCCGGACCCGCCACCGATGACATTTCCAACAAAATCGTGGCCAATCTCAAGAGAACTCCGGACCATATAGAGTGCTCCAAAGAAGATGTCCCACACTTCGATCCTCAGCCACCATATTTAGGATCAGTCGCCAATCTGATTAACATGAAGAAGATAGTCTCTTCAGGAATCAAGGTTGGATTCGACGCCCTCTACAGCACCAGTCGTGGCTACCTGGATCATATTCTTAAGCAATGGGGCGTTCCGGTGAAAGTCCTGCACGATGTAAGAGATCCACTATTCGGCGGCGGCATGCCCGAGCCGAAGAAGCAGTATTTGAGAGACCTGAGCGGTCTAATCAAAACAGAGAAACTGGATGTCGGTCTAGCCACCGATGGTGATGCCGATAGATTTGCCGTCATCGATGAGCAAGGCAACTATCTATCTCCGAACCAACTACTTTGTCTTTTGACAATGCACATGGTTAAAAATAGAAAGGAGAAAGGAGCTATCGTAAGAACGGTGGCCACCACGCATTTCCTCGATCACCTGGCCAAGAAGTATGACCTGGAAGTGATAGAAACACCGGTAGGATTCAAGTTTATCGGCGAAGAGATGCGTCAAAAAGATATTCTGATAGGCGGTGAAGAATCCGGGGGAATGTCTTTCAAAGGTCATATCCCGGAGAAGGACGGTATCATGGCCAACCTTCTTCTGGTGGAGATGATGGCCTTCGAAGGCAAGCCACTGTCTCAAATCTGGGAAGACATGCAAGATGAGATCGGTGCACACTTCACCTATCTGAGGGCCGACCTCAAGCTCAACGACTTCACCCAGAAAGGTCTAATGAAGATCCTTACCGACAAACCGCTGGAGACCCTGGCCGGAGAGAAGGTAACAAAAGTAGGACGCAAGGATGGTCTTAAACTATACCTGGACGACAGCAACTGGCTTTTGATTCGCCCGAGCGGTACCGAGCCTTTGATTCGCCTGTACTTTGAAGGCACCTCTAAAGAGAGAACCGAGAAAGTAGCGGAAGATTTCAACAAACAGGTAGAAGCGATAATCAGCAACCTGGAGAAGGAAGCAGAGAAGAAATCAGTAAAAAAGAACTCTGACTCCGCCAAGGGTGAAAAGGTCGGAGCAAACGCCTGAGAACAGGCTCTAAGGAGAGATTATGCAACACAATTCCAAAGACGAAAGAAAAAGCATATTTCGCCAACTTCTAGTGATGTCGGTCTGTTTGTTTGCCATCTGGCAGGTCGGTCGCTCCATTCATTGCAGCGTAGAACGCCAGATGTACCTGCATAACCAGCAACTGGCACTAAAAGCAGGTCAACTGCAAGCCACGGAGATAAACAAAGAACTCCGGGAAGGCTTGACCAGCTCGCGCTCCAATACCGGTATCGAAAGACTTGCTCGAGAGCGACTCAATCTAGCCGGAAGCGAAGAGGTTATTCTGAGACTGGCAAAATAGCTCCTTGAGCAACACTGATAGCCAATAGAAAAGGCTGGAGAATATCTCCAGCCTTTCAATTTGAATCCTAAGCCTAAGAAGCTCATAAAAAAGGTCGCCATACAGCGACCTTTCATTTAAGTCCGAAGGTTTGTAGCTGCAGGATCTTGAACGATTCGATTCAGTCAAGCTTCTTCTAGCTTTTCTTCAATCCTGCCAATTTAGGGACGATTAGCGCACGATGGCTCTAGACAGCCAGAATGCTCTAACTTGCCTGTAGGTGTTAAGAACTTTCGCTTGCAATGGCGAAGTTTTAACAATTGCAGCCGGTGGCACTGCCGGAGCAGGGGCCGGACCGATTACAATAGGTCCATTAGCGGATGACGAGGTGGCGAATACGCCAAGTCCCAGAACTCCAGCTAACAGGGCCGATGCAAATAGCTTTTTCTTCATCTAGTGTTTCACCTCCGAACTTCAGGTGTTTTTACCGGGGTAATTTAGCATCATATTCTCTATCATAGAAGATACCCGGTAATATGTATCTTGACAATATATTATCATGCCTGAGGAACATTAAAAATAGTAAGAACCCCATTTATTTATTATCTTATCGGAGATTTGACTTGATAGACCTAATTTTTATCCTCGGATGCTGCATCCTTGCCATCATGGGTCACTTCGCCAGAGACCGAAAATGGCTGGAGTGGATAATTCGGATTATCATAGGTTCATTCTGCCTCTGTGAGCTGGTGGCGGCGCTATTCAGCCGGGATATGACCATCCCCTGGGCCAACAACGTGCTCTTTACCCTGGCAGCCTTCACCGGTCTTCTCTTACTCCTTCCGATTCGCCATGTTTACAGTCAGTTCCTCACATTAATAGATGGCATAACCACAGGGCGTTTTATCATCGGTCCGATTAAATACCACCTGAATGCCTTCAAAGCGATTATGGACCAGGAGATTTTCAGACCCCGATCGGTGCCCCACATGGTCGGCATGTTCATTTATATAACAACCTTCGGCATGCTGCTCCAGGGAATCAATCCGGCAAATTTTGAAATTCCGGCGATTCCATTTCCTTTGCCGATCAACTTGATGCAGCTTTTCTCTTACAACGGACTGGGCCTCATTCTCCTTTCGTTTTGCGGCATAGGAATTTTCATCTCCCGGGACTGGAGAGCGGCATTCAAAAGACTGGGCTGGGAGAAACCGACCTGGACCCATGTGGGTATCGGACTTCTACTGGTAATCTTCAGCTTTGCCTACGACCTATGCTGGTCACTTTACACCCACGGCTTAGCGAATCAGGACCTGGCCACCAAACTTTCCGGATACAACTCAGCTACTTTCACCTCGGTTGAGGGTCTGGGAATGGCGGTGGTTATGGCTTTTGCCACGGCAATATTCGCGGGGGTAGGCGAGGAAACATTGATAAGAGGCGCACTTCAGCCGGCCCTGGGCATAGTGCCTGCCGCCATTCTGCACGGCATCCTCCATGCCCAGTTCACCCATGCTCCCATTTTCATACTTCAAGTAGCCCTCTGGTCGGTGGTCATAGGCATCGTCAGACGTTACACGAATACCACCACCACCATAATCGGTCATGCCGGATTCAATTTCCTGACCACATTTCTCTTTGCCTTCAATCCTTAGATAATTCGACTGAGAAACTCAATTTCGAAGCTCAGACCTGAGCCCCCTGGAGATCGGCAGCCTTCACATACTACCGGGAGCGGTGCTTGTCCTATTGATGTTGTTTATGGCGGTTTGGGCATATCGCCTTACGCTGGAATCACTATCTTCGGTGGCTTTCTTAAGAGCAGGCAAAGCCTCTTTGGCTTTTGGACCGATAGAACCGAGCGCTCTGCAGGCATATTGGCGATGATATCGGTCCGTGCTCTGCAAATGCTTGATCAACTTGGGCACCGCCGGAGCCGCCCTATCCCCGAATGAACTGAGATAGCTCATAATGTTCCGGCTCATGGTCGGATCGTCGAGCAGCTCAATGAACTTTGCCACAATGGCAGGATCACCGTTACCTATATTGCGCAATGAATAGACGCAGGCGCTTCGCATACTGGTATCCGGTTCGGTATCAAGCATCTGAACAAGAACAGGCACAGCCTTGCTTCCATCATCCTTGTAATATCCCAGGGCTCTCACGCACTCTGTTCGCACTTTAAGGTAGTTATCTTCCAGGCCGGCAACAAGAGCTGGAACCGCAATCTCAGGATCACTGTGAAAACGCCCGATGGCCCTGGCAGCAGCCTGCCTGAGGGAAGGAGCATCATCATCCTTCAGAATTGAAATCAGTGTCTCCGTAGATTGCCGGTGATAGCCCGGCTTCTCCTGCTGGGAAAGTTTAGCAAGGGCTTCTATGGCACTACGTTTAGTGGCCACTTCATAATCGCCATTGATATTCTGGATGATGGCAGCTTTTACAGTCTCATTCTTCGGACCGATGTTACCCAAAACAGTTACCAAAG
>JAUIJG010000411.1 GCA_030431355.1 bacterium | reverse complement strand
TATCTGAAGCGCGTTAGAGAGTTGACCAAAGAACGCGGTGTTCTCTTGATTCTAGACGAAGTTCAGACAGGTATGGGTAGAACCGGACGGATGTTTGCTTCGGAGCATGAAGGAATAACACCGGACATCATGTGTCTTGCTAAGGCTCTTGGTGGTGGTGTCATGCCAATCGGTGCGTTCATGTCCACACCAGAGATCTGGAAAGTTCTGGTACCGAACCCGACGATCCATAACTCTACATTCGGTGGCAACCCACTTGCCTGCGCGGCTGCCTCGGCTACCATTGAGGTCTTGATCGAAGAAAATCTCGCTGCCAGGTCCTCTGTGATGGGTAGTTATTTCAAGGCACAACTCAATGACTTGAAAAAAGACTACCCGGACAAAATAGCCGATGTTCGTGGACAGGGATTGTTGCTCGGTCTGGAGTTCAGCTCAGAGAAGTTGCGCTGGACGGTTCAAACAGAGTTGTTCTACCGGGGTGTCCTGGTGGCGGCCACTTTGAACTCCTACAAGACCATCCGTCTTGAGCCGCCTCTGATTATCACAAAGGCTCAGATTGATCTGGCCGTCAGGACAATCAAATCTGTTCTGGATGATCTGGTTGAAGGCAAGCTGAAGCTGGCTGAATAGATTCCGTCGTTTAACTCCAAAATTCGCGACTGAAATACAGCAAAGGCAGAGGATTTTTCCTCTGCCTTTTTCTTGACCAGTGTTTCTGATTTTTCGAACCAGGTCTTCAGGCTAATGTGCCCACCACCTCTTCGGTGGCGGTGACTATTCGGCCAGATTCGATTAGCGCGACCGCTGATTCAATCTCCTGGTGTATTAGCCTGTCTTTGTCCAGGTGTTTTAACACTTTGCGGGCTTCTTTGTAGGCCGTTCTCACACCTATGCCTGGCTTTTTCCCTTTTGTCTCAATGCCTTCGGGGGAGTAGGCGGTTGCGTTGGCACCTTGATTTTGGCCGGTTCGAAGATCCAGACCTTGAAGAGCGCAGAGAAGTTCTATGGCCAACACACTTTTCAGGTTGCCTAGAATTGTCCGTGCTTTTCTGGCGGCTATGGTACCCATGGAGACATGATCTTCCTGGTTGGCCGAAGTCGGAATCGAGTCCACGCTGGCAGGATGAGCCAGGGATTTGTTCTCTGACACAAGAGCCGCAGCTGTGTACTGGGCGATCATAAATCCTGAGTGAAGCCCGCCGTTTCTGGTAAGAAACGCCGGCAGCCCGTTGGATAAATAGGGGTTGACCAGTCGCTCTGTTCTTCTCTCTGAAATATTTGCCAGTTCGGCTATGGCGATGGCCGCATAGTCCATGGCAAGAGCCACCGGTTGTCCGTGGAAGTTGCCGCCGGATAGAATTTTGTCGCCGAATACCAGAGGATTGTCTGTGGCCGAATTCATCTCTATTTCCAGTACTTGTCTTACATGTTGAATCGCCTGGCGACTTGCTCCGTGTACCTGGGGGATGCAGCGGATGGAGTATGCATCCTGAACCATGTCGCATTCGCTATGGCTTTCAACAATTTCGCTGTCTTCCAGCAGTGCTCTCAAGTTCAGGGCGGAAGCAAGTTGGCCGGGATGGGGTCTTACTCTGTGAATATCTTCATCGAAAGCCGTATCGGTACCCAGCATAGCTTCCAGGCTCATGGCGCTTATTATGTCGGCAGTTTTGGCAAGCAGTTCCGCTTCTCTAATTGTGATCGCTCCCACCGCGGTCATGACCTGGGTGCCGTTGGTCAGGGCCAGTCCCTCTTTCGCTTCTAGTTCAACAGGTTCCAGTCCTGCTTTCTTTAGAGCTGCTTTGCTCGACATGACCTTCCCGTCATATTCGACCTGTCCCTCTCCCACCAGGGTAAGTGCCAGGTGAGCGAGGGGAGCAAGGTCACCGCTGGCGCCAACCGATCCTTTTTCGGGAATCATCGGGTGTATATTGTTCTCGATCAGGGCGAGAAGCAGTTTAAGCACTTTGGGTCGGATTCCGGAATAGCCTTTGGCCAGGGCGTTGGCTCTCAGAAGGGTAATAGCTCTTACGGAGGGGACGTCGAAGCAAGTTCCCACACCGGCCGCGTGACTGAGGAGAAAGTTCCTCTGGAGCTTGAGGCTGTCTTCCGGTTCTATGTAGACGTCTTTGAACTTACCGAAGCCAGTGGTTATCCCGTAGACAACCTCTTTTGCGGACAATTTGCGTTCCACTGTTTCACGGCTTTGTTTTATAGCTTTCGTAGCTTCTGTCGAAAGCGCGATTTTGCACGGTGCATGAGCCACCTGGTAAACATCTTCGACTTTGAGGCTGTGACCGTCTATGGTCAATTTCGCCAGTTTCGCTTTTGAGGCGGTGCTTGTCATCCCTGGTCCCTTCTCTCGTTTTGTTTATTTTGTTCCGAAGCAGATCATAGTAGATGATTGCCAGGATCCCCTCCTAATTAATGATGTTTACCAGGATGAATATAAGGAGATACCTCCTTGAAACTGTTGACTCGTTTGTATGACTCCAGGAAACATAGTTCTCTTGAATTCGTCTTTCGATTCTATGTTTGCTAAATTTAGAAATGGGGGAGTTTTCCTTCAATACTGGTGAAAATCAGGGATTCAGCAACCTTGTGTCATGGTAATATGGCTTTGACGGATGATTTGATCAAATGTTTATAAGTAAGTTGGTAGCAAAAAGTGAGTTTCTTGGGAGATCGGTTTCCACCGATCTAAGAGTCGCTTTACCAATTTCCTTAAGCTGTCGCCTGGGAAAAAGCCTGTTAACAGCTCTGGCCTTTACATTGATAGTTTCCGGTTCGGCTTTAGCTGCCGGCTCGCCGCCATCGGATCTGGACAAACTGGAGCTTAAGTTTTTCCACCATACCTATCCGAAAGAAGATCAGGTGCAGAGGCTCGATCGTCTGGAGAAGATGTTCTTTGGCGAAGCAAAGGAAGGATCGGCCAATGAACGATTGAGCAATCTTCGCGAACTCGTGCCCAATTTAGATGAAGTTTCGGAGCCTAAGAAGGCGGAAGTACCGGAGCCTGGTTCCACACGGTCGGCTGCGGGCAAATCCAGAGATTCGAATCGCAGCACCAACACTGCTTCGGCACCGGCAGAACCGGAAGAGCGGGCAGATGCGGGTACCAATTATCCTGCCATTTCGGCCATTGAGCGCAAGAAGCTAGGGCGAGATTATGAGGGTGAGCCGGTCCAGACCCGATTGGCTCGTCTTGAGAAGAAAGTTTTCGGCAAGTCATCGTCAAGTAATGATTTCACCGACAGAATGGACCGCTTGAAGAGCGCGACGGGGGTAGACGTGGCCAGGCAGGCACCACCTGGTACGGACTGGGCCGACGACGATGTTGAGATCGATTATCCCACTCCTTCAAGGCAGATGCCCCAGCAGACTGTGCGCAGGCGCCCGAGTTATGGAGAAGACGGAAAAACTTTTAGCGGTAGAGATCTTCGAGAAGATATGCGCCGCGCTTTCGGCAATAGATATCCCAGTTCATCCGCGAGCGGATCTTATGGCATGACCGGTGGATCAAGTTCGTCCGGTGGTGGTGCCAGTGGTGCTTATGGTTTCGGCGGCAGTTCATCCGGAGGCTCAAGAGCCGGAGTCGGTCTAATTCCAACTGATCGCACCACGGCATATAGAACTCCTTCTACCGGTCAAAGCAGTGGAAGCTCCTATCCGCCAGTGGCCCCTCCGATCAGCAGAGGTTCCGCCAGTCGCAGCATGGGACTGAACCAGCAGGTTGACCTGCTGGAAGGACAGATCTTTGGTCGCAAGTTCGCCAGTGATAGTCTGCCGGAACGAGTCGAGCGCCTGGAGAAAACAGTCTTTCCGAACAAGAACATCAATAAAGGCGCGGGGCTGCCGAACCGAGTTGCCCACCTGACTAGTGTCATTCCTATTAACTCCGGCAGTATGATTTCCAGTCGTCAGCAAGACTACAGCAGCGGTGGAAATACAGCTCCACCGGTGGCGCCACAGGTCGCGCGAAATCGCGGCGGTCTGTCGAAAGTGCTTGGCGCCATGGGGAATTTCATCAACGGAGGCTTTAGCGTCGGCAGTTATCCGACAACAGGCAACCTGATGACGGACCCGCAAACCGGTTTGTTGTTGGATAGAACTTCCGGTAATTTGATCGATCCTCACACTGGCATGGTAGTCGGTAGAAGAGGCGTGACCAACTATGGCAACGTTAACCCCGGATATGGTTATCGCTCTTTCAATAATGGATTCTCGCCATCCATGACGACACCCTATAATTACGGTGGTACCGGTATAAGATACGGCACTGGATATGGTACCGGTTTTGGTACAGGATTCGGCACTGGATTTGGCGGAGTTGGAGGTATGTGGCCCTAGTGGCAGCACCCCGGCTTATCTTAGTATTGGGGGCTACCGGATTTCTCGGTAGCTTCGTAGTTCAGCGGATGATTCAGGACAACTACCAGGTGAAAGTCTTCACTGGGGGATCTGAAAACTGGCAAGATTCTAAGGTTCAGCAGTACCGGGCCAAAGGGCTGGAAGTGGTTATCGGTGACCTGTTCAACGATGAGGCTCTCAAGCGTGCGCTGGAGGGAGTCAGCTGTATCGTCAATCTTGTCGGTACTTTCAAGGAGTCTAAAGAGGTTAGCTACGAGTCCCTGCAT
>JAUIJG010000410.1 GCA_030431355.1 bacterium | reverse complement strand
GGGGCGGTGCCATCAAAAGCTCACTGAGATTGCTGGCGAAAACTTTGATAGCGTCAAAATCCGCCTTCTCCTTCAACTCCTGACGCATCTCGGTCTCCATGGAAGGAGCAATCAATCGTTTGTATGCATCCTCCAGGGCAAGCTCCATCTGAGCGGTGCACTTATCGTCACCTTTCAAATACTTGTAGTCGAGAATATCTATCGCTTCAGAAAATTCAGGGCGAATTGATATCTTCAGAACCTTCTCGCTCTCTCCCCTCAACATGGCAAGAATTCTGTGGGAGGGCAGCTTGCTTATGGGTTCAGACCAGTCAAAATAATCTTTGAACTTCTCCCCTTCTGTCTCCTTGCCCTTCGCCACCTTGGACTCTATGCGGCTCTTCTTCAACCAGAGCTTACGCATCCGACCACGTAGGGTTGCGTCCTCACTCACCTTTTCGGCGATTATATCCCGGGCACCGGCAAGGGCATCCTCAACGGATTTGACCCCTTTCTCTTCATTGACGAATTGACCGGCCTCGGCTTCAGGCTCCCGGGTTTGATAATTCATTATTTTCAGCGCCAGGGGCTCAAGACCTTTCTCCATGGCCTGGGTAGCTCTGGTGCGCCGCTTCGGACGAAAGGGAAGATATATGTCTTCCAACTCACTTTTCGTAACAGCCTCGTTCAACTTAGCTTCCAACTCAGCCGTCAGAAGATCCCTCTCCTTCAAGGACTCGACGATAGACTGGCGACGCTTATCCAGCTCCGTTAGCCTGGCAACCTCATCTCTGATAGCCGTAATCGCCACTTCATCGAGAGAGCCGGTGGCTTCCTTTCTATATCGGGCAATAAACGGAACTGTGCATCCCTCTTCCAGAAGCGTTATGGTAGAAATAACCGACTTCTGCGGCAAGTTTAAAGATGTGCTGATGGGCGAAGCATAGGTACTTGTCATGGTGGCTGAAATAAAATCTCTGAATCGTTATGGAAACATATACCAATCCGGTCTCAAAACCGGAGTTTGTAATGTTAGCAAAACCACCAGCAAAAATATTTGAAGGGATCTCACCTAAATTCTCAATAGAAGGCAAGCGCAAAAAAACGCGGCTCCGTTTCCATTCGAACCCAGAGCCGCGCCTATTCCTGGAGTTTCAAATACCCGGCTGGGCTGCCTTCACCTAGTTGGTGGAGGGTGCCTCCACAGGATAATCACCTATCTTGACTTCTTTAGCCAGCAACTCACCTTCTCTATTGATGAGTATGTTTAACTTATCGCCGGGCTTGTGTTTTCGCACTATCTTCTGAACAGCCTTGCCATCTTCCACCACCTTTCCATCTATTCGAGAAATGACATCGCCCATCTTCAGACCGGAACCGGCAGCAGGGCCATCCGGAGAGACTCTGGCAATCACAACACCTCTTGTATCCTCCGGAACACCCAGGGACTTAGCCAGCTTCTCGTCCATGGTCTGCATATAGATACCGAGGAAAGGTCTTGCTATTTGGCCTTTCTCCAGGAGCTGTTCCACCACATCCCTGGCCACATCAATGGGAATGGCAAAACCTATATTCTGGACCCCGGACTTGATTGCGGTGTTTAAACCGATAAGCTCTCCATCTATATTCAGAAGAGGACCGCCTGAGTTACCGGGATTGATAGCCGCGTCGGTTTGAATAAGCTCAACATTGGTGCCCAGCTCGGAGAGAGAGCGGCCGAGGGCGGATATGATACCAAAAGTAACGGTATGATCGAGACCGCTGGGATTCCCTATGGCTATCGCCCAATCACCGGGCTTGACCCTGTCACTGGTACCAAATTTGATGATAGGCAATTTGTTTGCTTCGATCTTTACAAGAGCGAGATCGGTAAAACTGTCTCGACCTACGACCTTGCCTTTGAACTTGCGTCCGTCTGATAGGGTAACTTCGATGTCATCAGCCTTTCTAATCACATGATTGTTGGTGAGAATGTAACCATCGGAGCGAATTATGACACCGGAACCGGCGCCACGGGCTTCGAATTTCCTCTGGAGTTTCTCTTTACCATTACCTTCAAACTTCTCACCAAAAGGTGAGCTGGAAGGTCCAAAGAAATATTCAAACTGCTTGAAAGGGAGACCAAAATGGAACTGTGAATCCGGCACGGAGACAGACTGTCTGGTGTCTATATTCACCACACACTTGCCGGCGTCTTCTGCTATATGAGAGATAACATTCTTGGTGAGGAAAGCGGATCCCGGTCCGGAAACCACGGCACCAGGCTTTTTATCAAGGCTGCTTGCCACAGTCGGATTAAGAACCTGACTGGCGAACCAGCCGAACAAGGCTGCGGCGAAAAGACCGGCCACAAGGGTAAGAAACTGATATGTCCTTACATATTTACTGGTGGATTTGAGTTTGAACAAATCCTTGTTTTTAAAAATCATCGGGCTACCTCCAAAATATATCGATGCAAAATCTCCTTGAATTGCCGACTTCCCCAAACGAAAAGGCAGCTCCTGCCGGAGCAGGAGCATGCCCACTTGCTACCTCCTATCCTTTTCGAACGTCAATACGCTTTGCTGACTCCGGTGGCTCCAACACTTTTGACAAAGATATCTTCAAAACACCGTTCTTAAACTCAGCGTCGACATCCTCCACATTCACTTCGTGGGGAAGCGGAATGCTTCTCTCAAAGCTTCCAAAATGCCTCTCCACTCTGTACCAACCTTCCTGCTTCTCTTCAGCCTCCTGGCGCTTCTCACCTTTGACTGTAAGAACATTGCCCTGGATACTTAGCTCGAAATCCTCTTCGGACATACCCGGCAGCTCCACTGCCACCAGGAGTTGATTTTCCGATTCGGATATATCCACCTTGGGGCTGAGCGGATCCCAATTGCGCTCGAAAAAAGCCGGCGATGTCAGTCCAAATCCAAGACCATTTCCCATGCCACCAGGACAGACATCCTCGAAAAAATTTTCGAACAGATGATTGATCTCTTTCTGGAAAGAAAACATGGGATGAATTCGATCATCTCTCTTGGTTGGAACGCTCTTGTTTAGAGGGATCAGTTTATTCAATCTCTTCTTATTCATTGACACTAACCTCCTTATAGATGAAAAACTGACTACTCGGAACGAACTGTTATCTTTCTAGCTTTTGCTCTTTCGTGCTTTGGCATCTTCAAGGTCAAGATACCGTCTTTCATTACGGCATCGACATTTTCGATATCCACCTCGTCGGTGAGACGGAAGACTCTCTTATAGTTTCCGATCACGCCTTCTGTATGGGAGAGCTTGTAACCTTCAAAATCCCCACGACAAACCTTGCCCTCGATGGTTAAAATCCCTTTGTCGAAAACAATCTCAACCGAACTTTCATTGACTCCGGGCATCTCAGTGACAAGCATAAACTCGTCATCATTCTGATATATATCGACAGCAGGAGTGATTAATGGAAGAGACCCGCAAAGTTCTCCACCGGAATTTTGACTCTCTCTGGTCAGTAAAGCATCAGTCATGGTTATCACCTCTCTAACTACTAACTCTCAGTCGGTGAAGCTTATGACCGGCAATCTGATTATGAAAACACCAGGTCGCCGGTAAGCTTACTAATGTCGTTATTTTCTTCAATTTACAGCCGAGCAAACACTATCCCTTGCCCGGTTTACAGGGTTGATAGCACTCAACCTCTCTAATTGAAAAGATACAAAATTCTCCAGGCAGCCCCGGGCTTTTTCATTCTTTCTTTATTCTTTTCGGCAAACCCTTACCAGCAGTGCCTGACAGCGAATCAAGATAGCCTTTTTATTTCACTAAGTTCAAATTATTCTGCACTGTCCCGCCAGGCAACATCCGGTATGATAGATTCAACAAAGCTGGCAGAAAGACCTATATATAGCCTTTTGCATATATCCGGCATAAGATGCAACCGGGCAAAAGATTCTAGAAAGTTCCTGTGGATAATAAAGAAGAAGAATTCAAAGAGATTGAAGTACTCGAATCTATAGAAATAGAAGAATCGGCGGAGACTGTTGATTCTGAGACTTCGGATGAATCTAGCAAGCAAGCCGATTCTGAAGAAGCGAAGAAAAAATCACCGTTAAAAGTACTGGCAGCAGTGGCATTTGCCCTTCTCATTTTAGTGGGAGTAATAATCGCGATTCCAAATGCCCTCTGGTACTATGAGTTGCAAGCCGGCTCCAAAAATATGGAGCAGCTCAACATGGAGCAAGCCACCAGAGACTTTGAAACTGCGGTAAATATAGCCCGCTATTTTCCTGAGTCAGACGAAAGATTGGGCGTCGGGCTCAATACACTAAGCACCGTGTTACTTGCCCAGGGCAGATATTCCGAAGCGGAAAAAACCATAAAAGAGAGCCTGGAAATACACCAAAAAAGATACGGTGATGATGCTCGCTCTACCAAGCCACTATTATTGATGGCAGGATTAAATAGAAGACAGGGCAACTACAATGAAGCTGTAAAACTCTATGAAAAAGCATTGAAGAAAATCGCCGAAGCAGAAGGCGAAAAAGACGCCTATGCCAGAGCATTGATGATACTGAGCGTCCTTGAAATTTATAGAGGCAACTACGATAAAGCAGAGTCTGGATTTAAGAAAGTCGAGACCATAGGCAAGACTCTCTACGGAGAACGTTACAACACCTCGGTCGACATGCTCGTCAACAGAGGCCGCATAGA
>JAUIJG010000409.1 GCA_030431355.1 bacterium | reverse complement strand
TCTAGAGCGCGGTGTTTATGTGGAAGTAGCAACCCACGACCTGAGCTGCATAGAACAGTTCCTCAAAACTGTGGTGGAGCCCAGGAACATAGACTGTTCTCGCTTTGAAATACAGTTTTTGCACGGCGTTCCCAGGGATGAATTGCAGAAAGACCTCCATCAAAAAGGAATTCTGGTGCGCAAATATTTGCCCTACGGCAAAGCCAATGTGGCCGGTGCATACTGTCGCCGCCGCCTGAAAGAGAATCCCAACATGATCTCTTACGGAATCAAAAACTTCTTCCGCTGGCAGTAGCGAATAACTTTATTCTAGTCTTTATTCGAATCTGAAAGTCAAGAATGTCCCATCACTCTGTTATACAGAGCGACCGGGTCTATAGTGGTCTCCAACATCTTCTCCGAGGCGAACTTCGCTTCCCGGCGAACCCAGTAATCATGGTCGCTCTGGAGCTGTTCTCGAATGGCACGGGGAGCATAATTCAACCTGGAGACAAGTATCCTGACATAAGGATCTTCGTCTCTAGCGAGAATTCCCAGCACCACAAATGGTGCGAATCTATTTCGAGCTACCCATTCCCTGACTCTGACATCGGAGTCCTGGGCAAGTTCTATGAGAGTACCGGATGCGGTATTCTCATTGGCAGCAACTCTCATACGCACCGAAGGAGACTCATCTTTGGCCAATAGAGCAAGCACATCCCTGGGAGTATTGCCTTGACCGGCAATTACCAGCCGGGCAAAGCGATCTCCGCTTCTCACCGTACTGCGCATGGCCGACTCGGACATCCTGGCCACATTCAGCTGCGCACCAGGTCTAATACTATTTATCAAAGTCACCTTGTCCTTAGACAGTTCTCGAATCGCCTCCGGTGGAGAAGCGGGATTACCGGCAACAGCCTGACGGACTCTCTCGTCTCTATCCCGGGACAGGAAGAACAGAACCTCCGGCGGCAACGCCTCATTACGAGCCATCCAGAGCCTAACTTCAACCTGCTCATCCCTGGACAGTTTCCACATTAGATTTCTGGAAATATCATTGGACCTGGCCAGCACCACTCGAACTTCGACACTGGGATCAAAAGCGAAGTTATCGAGCACCTCTTTAGGTCGCATCGGATTCATTACAACAAGATAGCGCACCATCATGTCAGGATCGGAAGCCAGATATCGCATCACCCGAGGACTGGTGTTCTCGTGTTTTGCCACGGCTCTCCTGATGTACAAATCCCGCTCCTTGCAAAGATTTTGCAAAGTCTCAGGTTTGGCATTCGCATTCAAAGCCACCAATTGCCGGATCGACAATTCCGGCTCACACGCTAACTCCACAAGGGTATGGGCAAGTGTCTTCAAATTTCCTGCCACCGCTTTTCGAACCGCCACCTCACTATCATGGGCAAGCTCGTGCAGACATTCGGGCGGAGTACTAAAATTGGAAGCGATTCTCTGACGCACCAGAGAATCTTCATCCTTACTCAACTTTCGCAGGGTCACCGAGGAAGTATTTCTATTGACACTAACGTTTCGGCGCACTTCCACGTCGGTGCTGTCGCCAAGCATGGCAAGCTGTTCCTGGGGCGTCTTAGGATGACACGCCACCACTCTTTTGACCGACACTGAGCGGTCTTTTGAGAGCACCGAAAGAACAACCCAGGGACAATGCGGGTTGCTTACACAGGCGATCTTTTCCGCTTCGGTCGCCTCATCCGTGAGATAGTAGAGCCAGGCGTTCGGCGCTTTGACCTCCTCGCTCTTATCCTCTTCTTGATCAAATAATGACTTTACCAGCTCTCCGACAGAATCAACTGCCGCAGTATCAGTGGTCGTCGCCTGATTCTGGGCATACCTTTCCAATCTGGTGGTACTGGGCATCAAGGCGCTTCCGGAGGCGGCATCCGCAGAAACCTCAGCTCCGACTGAACCGGATCCGATAGCTTCTGTTATTGAGCTTTCGGTCTCTATGAAGTTACGGGACTCGGCTTCTCGGGACTGTTCAAAAATCCAAGCCAGCTCTGACTGGTCGATGGACCTGCGTCCATCCCCAAACTCAAATATTGACTGAGATAATCTACGAACCTTCTGGTCGAAATCTGCTGAAGCCAACTTCTCTAACCCGCCCTAACACAATAATTTATCTTTGCCCGAATACGAAACCTAAGTCATCTACATCTGCCCAAACACAATTAGGATTTAAAATAAGATACTCGAGCCGGTTGCCAAGACCATTTTTAACTGGTTGTAGTCAACAGTCTAGGTAAATATAATTCACCTATCAAGGGTGAAACTACGAACACCTCTAATCCCTTGGCTGTCATGCCTTTCCAGCCTCGCAATCAGAACTGCGACCAGAACTTTTCTTAATCGACGCTCATATTTAACCCAGTCGCTGAAAGTAGAGCCCGCAGGCTTTTCAGGTAAGAACCCCCTCCATGACACTTAAAAATCGCAGATCCAGGCAGCTTGATTATGCTAGACTCACCGTCAATTCACAGATCCTCTATCCGTCGCGGGTAGAGAATTATTGGCTATAGAGAGGTAATTATGGCTAGAATTCCCACACTTGATGTTGAAAAAGCTGACCCTAAAGCAAAAGAAATGCTCGAAGGCATCAACAAGAAACTCGGTACTGTTCCCAACATATTTAAAACATTCGCTCACTCGCCTGCAGTGCTCGAATCCTATTTGAACTTCTCCGGCGCACTTAACAACGCCAAACTCCCAGCTAAACTACGCGAGCAAATCGCTCTTGCCATGGCTGGAAAGAACACCTGCGACTACTGCGCTTCCGCTCACACCGTTCTCGGTCAGAAAGCCGGTCTCGACGAAGCTGAAATCAAGAAAAACCTTGATGCTAAAGCTACCGAAGAAAAGTCTCAAGCCGTTCTCGAGTTCGTAGCTAAAGTTGTCGACAAGAAAGCCAATGTGGCTGACGCTGATGTTGAAGCGCTGAGAAAAGCTGGTCTCGACGATCAGGAAATCGTGGAAGTAATCGCCACCATTTCTCTCAACATGTTCACCAACTACTTCAACCACATCGTCGATACTGAAATCGACTTCCCGGTTGTTAGAACCGAAAAGGTTGCCGCCAAGTAATTGAGCGATCAATCAAGTTAATTGAATGGAGCGTCTCAATGGCGCTCCATTTTTTTGCCGTATGCTGGCATCAATCGAAAGACGGCTACTAAATATAAATCTGACAAATAGACTTTGAATAATTTGGTTTTGCCTGGTGGTATAAATCACTAACAAAGACCGATATCATTATCTAGATAAGCCAAAACTCCTGACCCCATCGAAACCCCGGACTAGCTCCTTGATTTTAAAAAACCTTTTTCCTATTCCAACCCTCATCATTGTCTCATTGCTTCAGGCGGCAGCGATACGCCCGACAGAGGCAGCGGCGCCAGTTTCGAAGAAACCAGGCGAACACCAAAAGAAACCGCAAGCCACTAAGAGCTTGAAAAAAACCACCGTCATCCTGGTCAAATCAAAACGATCAAGTGCTCTGGAGTTCCTGCAGAGTGGACAAGACTGGCGCATAAACACCTACTGGTATTCAATTGCGCCAAGAGACAAAGACGTTGTAATGTTCAATGACGCAAACAAGAAGTGCTTTGTGTTTAACGTACAACTATACAGAGAGCGTACAAACGATTTGAGAGATGCGCGGAAAAGGCGAGCACCAGAATTTAATACCCATGGTGAACCAGGCTTCTTCTCCGGTCCTCGGTCGCCGTTCACCTGGTCAGAGTGGAAAAAAATAGGCGAAGAGAAACTAAAGGGTCTCACGACCATACACTATAGAAGAATGGCGAAAGCAAAGCGCTATCGCCCACCGGAAGACAGAGCAGCTACCATGCTCCAGAACGTTATGCCGGCCCGCTCAAATCTCGGCAACGACCGGGCCAGAGGCACCGCAAGTAGTGCATCATCCACCCTTAGAAACGTGACAAGCATGGAAGACCTGTGGGTATGGCAGGACAAAAGCCCCCAGGAGTTACGAGAGACAATTGGCAGCTTGTTTGGCTGTGAATGGAAACTCGGTCTGCCGGTGCAGAACATCGAGAGAATTCGCGGCACCGGAAGCAGAGGCAAAGAGCTCAAAGTAATGAAATACATGGAGCTTACCGGGGTCAAAACAAAAGAACTCGCCCCTTCAAAATTTCACCCGCCTGGAGGCTATAAAAAAGCGAGAGACCTGTTCTCCGTCATGCTTGACGACGAGGGCGCCGAGCAGTTTATCTATCTAGGTCCGATCAAATAGAACTGAGGCTATTATCTATTCTGCAATGGAATGTTCTGCTTGCAGCCATCCTGAAATCATGTCAGGCAAATACAACCTTTGCGGAATGCTTCATTCCTGCCAAGCAGAAATTTCTCATCTCTATCGACTTGCTGGATATTCCCCTACTTCAGAATTCTCCCCGGACTTCGGCGCTGAGCCTCACCGGCCAGGCGCTCTTTTCTCGCCCGATACTTATCTCCCCAACTAGCAATCCAGCAATAAGTCCAAAGGAAAAATACCATGAAAGCAATATCGTGCCATGCCACCTGGGCATAGGCGCCAATCACTGAGAACAAAGTGAAGAGAACAACGGATTTTACACCGAAGACGAAAAAGTCTCCGGCTTTCATTTTCAATGAAGAAGGTCCGAAAAGTTCCCGATGAATTACAAGACAGAAAGTCGAGGGAAG
>JAUIJG010000408.1 GCA_030431355.1 bacterium | reverse complement strand
GCTTTAAAAGCGAACGTGGAGGAGAAGCGTGTCACCGATCTGAGCTTGTTGAAACCCTGCGCTAAATGCGGTAAGACAGACAATTTGAGTGATGATTTTTGTGTTTTCTGTGGGACCCAGATTATTGTTCCTGGTAGTGAGCAACCCCAGTCTTCGGCTTTCAAAAAGTTCACCTGGGAATTGGAAAAAATAGAGTCCCTGGACTCCCAGGTTCAGGATAAAGTTGTGGCAGCAGCAGCGACGCCATCTCCTGTTCCCGTCCAGACTAGAAGCCCGAAAGGAAGAGGCGGATTTAGCTGGACTATTTTGCTTGCTTTCCTGGGACTAGGCGTAGGCGCTATAGGGGCTTACTTTCTTGGAGCCGAAAAACTTCAGAGGGTCTATTTACAGTTGACCTGGCCCAGGGACGGCTTAGTTGTCTATGTCGAGCCGAAGGAAGTGAGCTACAGCCTTCTAGACAGTAGCGGCAAAGTCTTCACTGTCGGGAAGTCTTCCCGGGAAGGAAGCTTTTCCATCCAGGGAATGAATCCCGGGCGCTATGTTTTGAAGCTTTCCTCACCTCAATATCGTTCTATAGTCCAGAAACTTGATCTTGAGGCTGACCGTACAACCGTACTAGGATATCCCAAGAGAATTAAGTTACCTCCATTTAAGAAGCAGAGCAGTTCATGACCAGTAGTGCAGATCAAATGAAATCCTGTCCTTCTTGCGGCAAACAATTGCCGGCAGATGCTGTTTTCTGTGGTTATGACGGGGCTCTTTTGCCGGCCACAATGGCAGATTCGAGCAAACAGATGGCATGCCCCGAATGCCGGAAGACATTCCCATCCTATGCCAGATTCTGTCCTGCCGACAGCGTTCGTCTGGTGGAGGAGTCACAGTTGGGTAGTGTTCAAGTAGCGAAAGAAGCTCCCCAGAGAAAGAAAAGCGATACTGCCCTCATGGACAGCGCTGATGTCGGCGAAGGCGCCAGTTTGAACGCAAATTCCGACGCGGTGTACCTGCAAGATGGGGGCAGCGCTTCGGCTGGAGCAGACCCTGCAAATACGACCGCCGCTCCTGAGCAGGAAGGATCTTCATCGCCCCAGACCGATGAACATCTGCTGGCAAGTACCTCCGGATATCTGGGCAACCTGATAGGAAAAACTGTAGATAAATACCTGATTCAATCCATGATCGGAGAAGGTGGAATGGCGGTTGTCTACAAAGCCCATCATACGATTATGGAGAGAACTGTAGTAATTAAGGTGATGCAAGGTTGGCTTCTCTCCAACCAGAAGTCGATTGAGCGATTTATGCGGGAGTGCAAAGTCACCGCTAAACTGAACCATCCCAATATCGTCACCGTATATGATGTCGGAGCCATTAACGGCAAAGCTCCTTATCTTGTAATGGAATATATCAAGGGTGAAGCCCTGGCCGACCGAATACAACGCCAGGGAGCACTTTCATTCAAGACTGTGGCAAATATTGTTATTCAGATTTGCAGAGGATTGCAGGAAGCCCATAACTACGGGATTATTCACCGTGACCTCAAGCCCGACAACATACTTTTGCAAGACAAGTCAGACAGGCCGGATTGGGTGAAGATTGTGGATTTCGGAATCTCTCACTTTGCCAAAGGCGACGGACAAAGACTTACCAAAACAGGTCGTATGGTAGGTACTCCTGAATACATAGCGCCCGAGCAACTGAAAGACAAACCGATGGACAATCGTACGGATTTGTATGCCATCGGAATTATCATGTATGAAATGTTGACCGGTAAAGTGCCCTTTGAAGGGGAAAGCGCTGAGTCCATTCTTATGAAACACCTTTTGGAAGAGCCCACTCCCATGGTTCAACATAAGCCTGAATTCAAAGACGGCACCCCATTTGACGAGATCATAGCCCGCTTGTTGAAGAAAGAACCTGATGAGCGTTTCCAGACCGCCACAGAGTTAAGACTGGCTATTGAGCAAGTATCTTCGAGGATGCATTCGAGGCGTTCTTGATTGAAAGACTTCAATTTGTTCTCCTATGGTCTGATCTCAATTTTATTACTCGGAGCCTTGCTGGGACCGAGTCAATCAGCCTGGGCAGGCGACAAGCTGACTATAGAGCATCTGGAAAATGAGATAGAAAAGCTGAGGGCCCGCGGTAAAGAAGAGAAGCAAGCGGACCTGCTTTATCGCCTCGGTGAGCAATATTTTGCCCGGGGAGAATTTAAGAAGGCGGCTGATACCATAGAAAAGGCCTTGAAGATAGAAGACAAATTTTTTGCCTCGGGAATTTTTAGCGATAAGGATAGGAAGAAAAGTACAGGTTCTTTCATACTCCGGGTGCATACTAGAGTAGCACTCGCAAACGTATACATAAAACAAAAGCGACTACCCGAAGCGGTGAATTTATATAAGGAAGCGATCAGTATTCTTGAGGGAATGAACCTCCCTGAAGAGTCCGCTAAACTGGCCTGTCATCTAGGCAACATCCAGATCAAGACCGGAAATCTAGCAGGGGCCAAGTCGCATCTATCCAGGGCTCTTGAACTGTCCCGGGGAAAAGATCTCACCGAGATCTTGGTAAGCTCCTTGATCGGTCTTGCCACCATTGAGAGGGCTAGAAAAAATAACAAAGGCGCCATGACCCTTTTGAAATCAGCTCGGAAGGCTGGGGACTTGACCATGGATGGTATCGCCTATGGTAGGTTGTTGAATGAGATCGGCAGAACCTATGCCGACATGGATTTATATGGTAGTGCCGCAGAGCAGTACAAAGCCGCCGCCAAAGAGTTTGAAAGTGCTGGTGAACTCGTTCTTAAAGCTAAGGTTCTTACCTCTCTGGGCATGGTCTATCTACACGAACGGGAGCCTGAAAAAGCGCTCGCCGTGTTGAAGACCGCAGTAGAGACTTTGAGTACCGAAGGAGAAAGCACTTTTCTAGTTAGAGCCCTGATTCCATATGGAGCAGCATTGGCTGACAGTGGCAGTATCGAGGATGCGCTTAAGATTCATAAGAAAGCTGAGAAGTTGGCCCGTCGTGGTTCAGATCATGATGTTTATATCCAGGCTCTTATAGAAGAAGGCTATGATCACTTCCTTTATGGGGATATGGAGAGAGCGCTCAAACAATATCTGAAGGCCGAGAAATTTGTAAAAGGCTTCAAAGGCAAAGTCTCACCGGAGCTAAGGGCGTCTATTCTAAAAGATTGCGGGATGGGATATAGAGCCCTGGGACAGTTGCCCGAAGCCTTGAAGTATTACAAGCAATCCGCTGAATATTTTTCCCAGGCTGGAAAAGTAATTGATCAAGCCATAGTTCTGGATAGCATCGCGGTGGCTTATTTAGATCAAGGAGAGACTGAAAAATTCACGGAATACCACAACCGGGCCCTGGAAGTATTTTCTAGTCGTGAGGAGGAAAAAGTAGTTCCTGGTAGAGAAACTAGAGCACAAGCATCGTTAGCATATAACCAGGGGCAGTACTATCTCTACCGCGGCAAATATAATGACGCTGTCTCGCAATTTGAGAAGTCCCTGGATTGCTATCGGAATTCCGCTGATCAACTTGGTCACTGCCATGCTTTGCGAGGGCTCGGTCTCACTTATCTGATGTTAGGTCAGGTAGGAAAGTCCAAAGATTCCTATGAAGAAGCCCAGGTCATCGCCAGTCGAATCGGCAATATTGAGAGTCAGTGGGATTGCGCAACAGGTCTTGGCAAAGCCTATGTCAAACTTGGCGATTCTAAGAAGGCGGAGACCGCCCTGCGCCAGGCAGTCTCGCTGGCCGACCGCGAACGGAGACAGTTCTCACGGGACAGTTTTAAAACAGCACAGCTCAGTCTCCGGGAAGATTGTTTTCTGGAATTGGTCGAACTGCTTTTTAAGGATGGTCGTCATGAAGAAGCGCTTACTGTCGCTGAATCTGGCAGAGCAAGAGCCTTTCTGGACATGCTTGAAGGGCGAAGACAGATGTATTACCTCCAGGACAATGCGGTTCGTGGAAGTGAGTATGACAAGAAGGAAGCTTCCAGGAGCAATCCCGCTCAAAGTTCAGCGTCGGCGATAAGTAAACCCGACCTTCCGACCATCGCCGCTTCAGGGGATACTGCTCCATCTCGCTTTCGTTCCGTTAAGGTGCGCCCTAAATCCGGTGCCCTGGTCAATACTTCTTCACTTTCTTCGACTTCTTCTGCAATATCGGCGGTGAACGCGAAAGCACCGGACGCTCAGGAGTTAAAGTCGCTTGTCCAAAGCAATGCCAGCTTCGTACTCGAATATATAACCACTCCCCGGCAGATCATGATCTGGTTGTTGAATCCGAAAGGAGAGATTGCGGCGGCAAAAGTGGTGGACTGTGATCTGGAAAGGCTCAAGAAATTGATCCGGAGCACCTATCAATCTATAGTGACAACGCCCTCCGGAATGGATGAATTACATCGCCTGGCAGAGAGCAGAGAGAAGGCTTTGAAAGAGCTTTACGCACTTTTGATAGAACCAGTGGAGAGTTCCCTGCCGTCAGATCCAGATGCCGTTGTGACGGTGGTGCCATATGGTGCTCTCTATCTTGTCCCATACGCGGCACTGCTAAACAGTGATAATTCATTTCTAATCGAGAAACATAGTCTTGCCTATCTTCCTTCCATAGCGGTTCTAAGGGCGACCAGCAAGCTAAGGGATCAGCTTTCCGGCAAAGAAGATAGGTTGCTCGCTTTCGGAAATCCGATCACCGAGAGGAAC
>JAUIJG010000009.1 GCA_030431355.1 bacterium | reverse complement strand
GAGTGAAGGGGAGTAGGTCTTGTAGCGGTGTTTTTAGAATTGGAAAGCGACAGACAAACCAGCCTTTGCTGTGGGTAAAACCATCCCAGAGGTTGTGGGTCCAGGCTCCTATCAAAAGGGAGATTGTGATACTCGCTGGCTTTAGCTTGGCTGAGCCGAGTTCCTCCAGGAACTCTCTGAAAGGGCTGAAGGAGTATTCGGCAATCTGTTTGGAGAAGTATTTGATCGTAAGGTAAGCGGCAAGTCCCAGGGGAACACAGAGAACAAAGCTTCCCAGAAGGGAGTGAGACTTGCTGGCGAGTATGAAGTCATGCCAGTAATAGGGCAGGTCCGGAGTCATGCTGCCCAGGAGAAGGGCAAGAAAGTCCAGGAGGCGTGGGCAGTGTTTCTTTAGCGGTAATACTGCTACGGTATGGGAAAGGGTGAAAGGCATTTTCTTCGTTCCTTGTTTTATTTGTAGGCTAGTTTGACTAGCACCGGGAAGTGATCGGAGCCTACGGACTTGAGGGTTTTTCTATCCATAATGTTGAAGTCTGCGGTGGCAAGCAGGTGATCGATGGTAATCAGAGGCGGTCGCCTGGTGGCAGACCAGGACGGCACAATGCCGAAACCTACCTGGCTGTCCTGGGTTTTTGTCTCTTTCAATAGTTTCTGAAAGTAGTAAGACCAGGAGGTGGTGTTAAGGTCACCAAAAATAATTGCCGGTCCTTTATGTTCTTTGATATCGTTGGCGATGGCATTCAGCTCTATGTTTCGCATATTGCCATACCTGATTGGGATCACAGTGTGAGCCAGGACAAGCAAGGTGTCTTCATAGCCGTTGCGTTTTATATGTGCCAGTATTCTGGGGCGTTTTATCTTGCCTGTATATTTGATCTCAAAGTCGGTGAGGGGTACTTTGCTGTAGAGTCCGATGCCGCCGTGGCGTGGCTCCACCACTCGGTATGGATAGCCTTTTAGTTGTCGGTTCAGAACAACACTCCAGTTAGGAGTGATCTCGGAGAGTCCTACTATATCCGGTGTGGTCTCTTCTATTAGTTTGATCGTTCTTGGCACATGAATATTTAGTCCGCCCTGGACATTTATTTGCAGGATTTTTAGATCGGCCTGGGTGCTCACAGTCACCGGTTCTTCACTGATTCGGGGATCTGTTTTGTAGTATGGATAAACTGCGGCAAAGTTCAGGGTCAGGATGCAGAGAGCTATCGTTAGATGGGTAAAGTCTTTTCGTAAGACGAAAAGGATGGAGAACGCCAGCGCGATATAACAATACTGTAGCCTGAAGTGACTTAGTAGTTCCAGAACCATATGCAGTTGGCCGAAATAGCCCGCCAGGGTCGCAAGGCAAAAGGCATAAAAGACAAATGATATTGACACTTTGAGCAGGGATTTAAGCATGGAATGGTGTCTCCTTCATGCTTACTACTCTCGACGGATTTTCTTTAGAGAAGGCGCTGATGAGAGCAGGCTCAGAAAGGCGTTCATTCGAAGTCTTTAGGGGGTGAAATAGATGTATTGGTGAGGATCAGGGGCTTCATTTATTTGCATGATAAGAGCTGGTAAACTCTTTGATCAACTCAGGGACAGGGTGTATTTCGTAGATATGGCAGAGACGGTGGAGACCAAATCAAGAGCGAATCGTTGGCTTGGCAAGGCAGGCTTCTGGATGATGCCGGTTTGTTGGCCTTTTGTCGGCACCGCCATGATCTTTACTGGTATTGCGGCTTTGAGCCTGGAGAACTGGATTCCAGATATTTTTACCAATTTCTACGCCCAATACTTTATCTTGGAGCTTGCTTTTTGCCTGGCTCTGACTCTTGCTGGTAGGAGATGGCAGGCACTCTCTGTGGCGCCATTTCTTGCCATATGTCTGGCAAAGATAGTCTTTTTATATATCCCTGAAGCCAGTCGAACAAGCGCTTCTCCAAATTTTGCCACGGAGAGTAGGCTTGGGATTTTACAGATTAATCTGAATTCCAAAAATAGAAGCTACGATCTTGTGAAGAATTGCATAGGTAGATACTCTCCTGACATCATATTGCTGGAAGAGGTTGATAAAGGCTGGGCTGAGCAGAGTCGCTACTGGCTGGAGCGGGGATATAAGATTGCTGGTGAGTCCGTCAGGGAAGACAATTTCGGCATCATAGTAATGTCCCGTCTTCCTGTGCTGGAATCCCGGATGGTCACTATCGGATACATGCGATTGCCTGCTGTAACTGCCACGTTCGAGAAAGGAGGAAAGAAATTCTCTTTCATTGGTGCCCACGTTTTTCCTCCAATATCCGAGCACTATTTCCGAGAGAGAAATCTGCAATACAATGAAATCGCCTTGCACAAAAGAAATTTGAGCAAGAGTCTTATTATTGCCGGTGACATGAACACGAGCGCCTGGTCTCCTTATTTCTACGAGCTTTTGCGGAACTCCGGTCTCAAAGACTCAGCCAGAGGCTTTGGATTGCAGGCGACCTGGCCACAGTTTCTTGGGCCGTTTGGTATTGGTATAGACCATTGTCTTGTCAGCGATGATTTTAAGGTGCTCCGGCGGGAGACCGGACCAAATGTCGGTTCTGATCATTTACCTTTGTTTGTGGAGCTAGGGATATATCGCTGAGTCGGCTAATGACGCGATATTGTATGTGGTGCATGGCGCAGGTGATGGAGTAGAGGAAAGTGTTTAAAAGTAACTGGTATGATCCTTTTATTACCTTCTCCTATGGTGATGGTGATGGTGAGGTCTGGGGTCAGATTTCTATCTTCAATCCTCTCTATGTTGTTTTGCTGGCATTTTTGCCGGCCACCCTGGCAACATTCAAATGGCGCAAGACAATGCCCAAGTGGATGGGCGTTGAATTATGGAAAGTAAGCCTTGGCGTAATGGTGCTTCTTTTTGTAGCTGGTCTTCTCTTTTCTGTTCTGTTTGACAAGTCTCCCCTGAAATAATTTGACTCCCTGGTGTATCATGGGCTCTTTGACTGTTTGTCCAGAGGATTAGAGCCCTTGTCATCCGTCAGGGCAGAACATTTTTGAACGGAGAGAGAGTATGAAATTACTTAAGAGAAAACATCTTCTAGCGGTTGCCGTTGTTCTCGCGAGCGCTTTGCCTGTTAGCGCGAGGGATGTCACCTTCTCTCAGTTTGTCGAAGAAGCAGGATTTAAAAAACTGAGTCCGGCCGTGCAAAGCGGTGTGGACTTACTTTCCAACAAGAGTAATAAAGAAAAGCAGCAGGAAGGTCTTGAAAAACTGAAGGAGCTGGCGGAATCAGGCAATTTGGAAGCGCAGCTGGTCCTGGCTCGGATCTATAAGAAAGCTGAATTCGGCGTCGGTAAAGATATCAAATCGGCGGTGCACTGGATGACAAAAGCGGCTGAAGGTGGAAACTCTTTTGCCCAGGCTTTGATCAGTGCTTTCTATTGGAACAACGCTTCTCAAAAAGATCCGGAAAAAGCATTTTACTGGGCGAAGAAGTCTTACGCGCAGAAAGACCGAGCCGGGGCTTTGGCCCTTGGGCTTATTTATATGACCGGTATTCCCGCCAAGAAGGGAGCGGATCAAAAGGTTGTGGTAGAGCAAGATACCCAGAAAGCGGTGGAATGCTTTACTGTTGCTTCTGATGCTGGTCTTGAAGTTGCCGACCATATGTTGACGGTGATATACGGCAATGGATTCGGCAATGTCAAAAAAGACATGGACAAGTGCTTCGATTACGCAAAAAAAGGTGCCACCAGAGGAGACACCGCCTGTATGGTCACGCTGGGCAAAATGTATTACCAGGGTGTGGCTGTGGATCAGAATCCTAAGGCCGGAGTTGAGTGGCTGGAGAAAGCTGTTGAAAAGCCGGACTGTGAAAAAGGCATCGCTTCCATGCTTGGCGTTTTCTACATGACCGGTTCCCGCATTCCCCAGGACTATGAGAAAGCAAGAAAGTATTTTGAGATTGCAGCGAAACAAGGATCGGTTACAGCCCTGACCAATCTCGGCAATATCTACATTACAGGTAAGGGAGTCGAGAAGGACGACAAGAAAGGAATTGAATACTGGGAAAAGGCTGCCGCTGCCGGTGACCAGTTGGCAATGACAAATTTAGGCATTCTTTTGGTCCAGGGAGTGGTAGTAGATAAAGACGTTGATAAGGGTCTTAAGCTGCTAAAGCAGGCAGCCACTTCAAAGAAGGAAGAGAAGCTTATAAGCGATGAGGCTATCAAGAAAAGCAATGACCCGCTAAATGAACTTTCCTCCATCTCTGCCAAGGCGGCTCTCAACTTAGGCTTTGTCTATCGAGATGGTGTGGATGGAGTCGAACCTGATGCCAAAGAAGCATTGAAGTGGTTCGAAATAGCCGACAAAGAGGGCAGTGTGGTTGCAAAGTCGAACCTCGGCACCATTTTTGTAAATGGTATGGGAGTCGAAAAAGATCTGAAAAAAGGTATTGCATTCATGCGTGCTGCGGCAGAAAAAGGTGATGCGGTCTCGCAGTACAACCTGGGTAAACTCTATGAGAGCGGAGCCGGGGAGTTTGTCGAGAAAGACAAGAAAAAAGCGTTGGAGTGGTTGAAGAAGTCGGCGGACAATGATTATCCGGCGGCCCAGAGAGTGGTGGGCGAATACTACCTGTTGGGAGACTATACTCCCAAAGACGTTGATGCAGCCATTAAGTATTTTGAAAAAGCCACCAAGGCTGGTGATGATCTCGCAAAAGTGAATCTTGGCGTTTTCTACCTCAAGGGCACCGGTGTGGAAAAGGATACTGAAAAGGGGCTTGCCATGCTAAAAGAGATAGTGAGCAAGCCTTATGTACCGAGCAAGTCACCCCGGGCAAGTGCCTACTATCATTTGACCGAAGAAGGTCGAGATCTTGTTAACGTTGACGATTACTCTGCTGATGCTCTGGCATCTTGTGACCTTGGACTGTTATACAAAACCGGTGACTCGGTGGAGCAAGATCACAAGCTGGCTCTCAAGTATTTTAGAAGGGCTGCAAAAAGCGGTCATGCTCTGGCATATTTAAACATCGGCTTGTTGCTTCTTCTGTCCGATGACGTCAAAGGAGATCCCAAAGAAGCTCTGGCGATGATTGAGAAAGCCGCAGATAGCGGTCTGGACAGAGCCAAATACGTGCTCTATATGATTTACCGAGATGGAGAGGGAGTCGAAAAAGATCCGGAGAAGGCGCTGGTTTGGTTGAAGAAAGCTGCGGATTCCGGTTTTGATAAAGCCGTATTCAACCTTGCCTATTCCTATTATCAGGGCGAGGGTGCTCCCAAGGACCTGGAAAAAGCCAGGGCATACTTTGAGAAGAGCGCAAAATTGGGTAATGATGCCGGTAAAACCACCCTCGGGATATTTTATCTGCGAGGATGGGGCGGCGACAAGCGCATCGATGATGGGATTGCCTTGCTTAAGGAAGTGGCTGACAAACCCTATGTGAAGAGCGAAAAGCCGATGCAGCGCGAGATTGCTTTCAAAGACGGAGAGAAGTTGATTAAGTACAAAGTCAGCGATTTTACTCCCGATTCCAGAGCCGCTTTTACCCTGGGTATGCTGTACAAAGACGATACCATCGCTCCCTCGGATGAGAAGCAGGCTATCAAATACTTTAGCCGGGCGGCGCAGCGTGGCGACAGTCTAGCCATGGCAGAGCTGTCCACCTTCTACCGCAAGGGGCAAGGCACGCAAAAGGACCTGACCAAGATGTTGGACCTGACGACCAGGGCTGCTGAAGGCGGAGTTAACTTTGCCCAGTTCAACCTGGGTCTCTGTTATGAAGAAGGATTGGGGACCGAGAAGGATCTGGATAAAGCCAGAAGCTGGTACAAGAAAGCGCTGGATAATGGCTATGAGAGAGCTTCGGTCGCACTCGCCAGGCTCGACAAAGAAGGACCATCGGGTTCTGGCGCTGAGTCTGAGTCGGATAAAAAATAGCCGCAGGCGTCAAGTGGTTATAGCTGTAGCGATTGCAGCAGATTTCAGATTTCTGCAGATCAGAGCCTGCCAGGGTCGTCTAGGTCGAGTTTCCATGCGTAGTACCCCCACTTAGCTTCTAGATAACGGCTGAAATATTCACTATAATTGAGATTCAGACTTAATTGAATTGTGGATGAATTTTTAATCGGTGCCACTAGATCCAGAGAGCGTTAATGAGTATCCGGACGCAGATGCTTCGGCATCGGGGTCGAACAGCGGGGTAGAAAAGGCCGACGAGGGCGATGGCAAGAAGCGAGCGCTCAATTTCAATGTCATCACTTTTCTAGAACCTTTGAACATTCAAGATGGTGCTCCGGTCACCCGGATGCTTGTACTGCTCAATATTGTCGTCTTCGCTTTAATGGTCGCCGATTCGGATTTTCGCACATTGTTCAGCCCGACCAACGAACTACTTCTTGAATGGGGCGCCAATTTCGGACCGCTTTCTCTGGGACCTGAGCCCTGGAGAGTATTCACTCTCTGTTTTATACACATCGGCTTTATGCATCTGTTTTTGAATATGTTCGTGCTCTGGCAATTCGGAGCGCCCACGGAGAAGCTCTTCGGATCAAGATCATATCTTTTGCTATATCTACTATCCGGTCTGGGCGGCTCCTGCACCAGTCTTCTCTTTACTCCAGGGTTGGTCTCCGCTGGTGCATCCGGTGCTATATATGGTGTTATCGGCGGACTGGTGGCATGCTATGTTCGAAAGCGCCGCAATATTCAAGCAGAGGTGATGAAAGGTATGTACCGGTTTGTGTTAATGCTGGTGGGCATTACCTATGCGATGGGCTTCATGTATCCCCTGGACAATGCCGCTCACTTTGGGGGGATGGCCGTCGGTTTTCTCTCTGGACTTGCAGTGTTTCCTGACCGTACAAGCTTCATTTATAAGATCCGGATTGTGGGCTTGGCGCTGGTCGCCGCGCTTGTATTCGGCATCTATAAGTACGCGCAAACAACGCCTTTTGATACTGACGGCAGCTACAAAGTTATCTCTATAGAAAAGGAGATAGAGAGCCGCTCTCCAGAGTCCGCTTTGCCGCTTGCTGAGAAGTTCATCGAGAAGAATCCCGACAAAGCTTTCGGCTACAGGGCCAAGGGAGAGCTTTTGAGGCTGCTCGGTAAGAATTCAGAAGCGATTGAGTATTTTAACAAAGCGATTCAAGTCGACCCTGAGGACAGCTCCCTTTATATTGGACGATCCAGATGTCTGCTTCATGCAGGCATGTACGGTGCTGCTCTTCAAGACGGAGCAAAGGCTCGTGACATGGGGGATTCGCATCCTGCTATCTACTATGTGCAGATGATGGCAGCCGGGGCTATCGGAAAGAATGAAATCTCTCTGGATAATTGTCGAAAACTTTTGAAACTGGGCGGTGATAGTTACCATGGCTTCCTTGTCGACCGCTCTAGAATCTACCGAATGATGGGCCGCAAGAAGGATGCATTGCACGATCTGGATGCTGTGGTCAGAGCAAACAGGCATCCGAGTCTGATTCGCGCTCTAGAGAGCAGAGCTTACTTGCTTTATGGGCTTGGCAGAAAAGAGGATGCTCTGCGGGATCAAAAGAGAGTAGAGAGTTTCAAGACTTTCAACAGCGAGTATGAATATTTAAATCGTGCCTACGGTTCCCTGATTTTCAACCGAAATCAAAGTCAAAATGTGGCTAATTTCGCGATTGATGATGCTCTTTCTCTTCTGAAAAAATTTTCCTATGATCACGCCAAGAGAGAGCCATTGGTCTACGGCACCGTCATAGGTGTCCTTGAAGCGAAAAGAGTTGGAGATCAGGAAGCATTGCGGAACATGCAGAGTAAGCTTGGTAAGCTGGTGACTAAGGACTTTTGGCCCTATCCGATTGTTGCTTGTTTAACCGGAGAAATTTCCGAAGCCCAGCTTTTCAAATCCGTGGAGAAAAATAAGAGCCGGCTTACCGAAGCCCATGCGTTCATCGGATTTGATAAGGAGATAGAGGGAAAGACTGAAGAAGCCGCGCGCCACTATCAGTGGGTGCTAAAGAGTGGCAATCCATTCTTTATGGAGTACGATCTGGCTCTTGTGCGAAGCAAGATGCTCGAGAGTCGGAAGCACTAGCTTAATTACTTTGATTGCAGTTTAGTCTGTGGTCTTGCTTTCACTGGCGGTGTCCACGGCAAGAACCGGGTCTTTGCCTTTCCAGTCTTTATTCCAGAGGACAGGTGTTTGCAAGTTGGACCGGTCTCTTAAGACTTCTGACTCAACAAGGATCTTCAGTCGTTTATACGCTTCCAGTAAAGAGGTCTCCTCTTTGTTCACTCGTAGAGCTTCGATTAGCCTGCGGGTGAATACACTGTTTTCGTACTTCTTAGATTCCCAGGAAACCTGCTCCGCTCTTGAGGAACAAAGCACCATCTGACCGCTACCGATAGTCATATTCTCCGGTTGGGTCATACCTGTGATGCGGTGCAGTCCTTTGCCTCCCTGGGCGGCTGCGCCGGAGTGGCAAACATCGAGAATGAGCACCACCCTGTCGGACTGGACCTGTTCTTTGATCATCTTCGTTAGCCACTGCATGGGAATACCTGTGGCAAGCAGGCTGTTTTTGTCGGTGTCGTGGGCAACCAGGAAGTTTACTCCGCCTGCGTCCTGCTGGGAGCGGCTGCCGTGACTGGAGACATAGACCACTATCAGGTCATTCTTATGGGCTCTTTGACCAAGCCATTTTTTGCCAAGCATATCGATGATATTTTGCCTGGTGGCTTGTTCGTCTGTGAGCAGTTTGACATGGTCTTTCTTGAATTTTTCCGTGTTAATCAAGAAATTGCTGAAGTCTGTGGCGTCTTTCGCCGCATACTTGAGGTTGATTGAAGGATCTTTGAAGTTGCTAATTCCTATGGCAAGAGCCCACTTCTCCCGGACAGCGATGTTGCTATCATCGTCGAATGCTACTGGAACTTTCAGGCTCGGACTGGTGGATACAGGAGCGCCTCCAGCCACTTTCTGCTTGATGGCGGAAGCTTTGGCAATGAGAGGCGTGGCTTCCGAGCCTCTTCCCAGTGCGTCATAGATTGTCGCCATAGCCATCAAATCCGCAGCCACCTGGGGCGCATCCTCACCGTAAAGGCTGATGTCGATATCACGGGCGGTGGTTAGATATTGCAGAGCTTTCTCGTTGTTTCCTTTTTTGCTATACAGATCGCCGAGATCGCGAGCACTGTCGGCGGTGACTCTGTTTTTTTCTCCCAGTACTGTTCTTGCCAGTTCCAGGGCTTTGAGATAATAGGTCTCGGCTTTGTCGTACATTCCTTCTCGGAGGTAAAGGTTGCCCAGATCTCGTGATAGCTCGGCTCTTTCCGGATGGTCCGGTCCTGTGAGGGAGTTTACTGTCTTAGCCGCTGCCAGGAAGAGCGCTTCGGCGCCGCGGTAATCGGATTGGTCAAGTTTGACTCTGGCAAGATCTCGCTTGGTTTTGGCGATTTGCAAAAGCTCTTCGCCCAGGATTCTCTCTTCCATGGCCAGGGTCTCTTTCAAGAGCTTGGCTGCGTCTTCGTAGCGTCCTTCCAACCTGCTTATATTGCCTAGAGAATGGAGGGCGTTTGCCACAAAGAGATTTTCGCCGTCTTCGAAGATCTTTTTGTTGATCTCAGTCGCTTGCTTGGCGTATTTGCGTGCTTCGCCAAATTTGCCCTGGTCGGCTAGAACATTGGCAAGATTAACCATGGCTTCGGCTACCTGGGGATTTTCGTTGCCGAAAGTGGTCTGTCTTGTTTTTAAGATCGTTCTGTTTGTCTCTTCGGCTTTTTCGAATCGGCTCTGGCTGACGTAGAGGTCAGACATTCCCGCGAGAACCAGGGTGTAATAAAGATGGGTCTTGCTCAGCAAGTTTTTCATGGAGTCTATGGATTTTTTGAAATCCTCTTCCGCTCCCTTATAGTCACCTTTGAACTTTTTGTAGGATGCCAGGTTGAAGTAGTAGTAGGCTTCAGAAACTGTCCGTTTGGTTATGCGGCCTTTGCTGTATTTTTTTGCCTCTTCCAGATATTTTTCAGCTTCTTTCAGTTTGCCCCAGGTAAGGTAGAGCCTGCAAAGGTTGTTTACCGGTAAATAACGAAAGTTGCCGCTTATCTCCTCGGCTTTTAGCCAGGATTGCTCTGCCTTGGCATATTGACCGTTTTCATAGTAGAGAACAGCCATGTTGTTGTAGACCCTGGAAAGGGTAATATTTTTCTTGCGACCGGCTTTGAGAGCCCATTCTTCAGAGAGATTGAAATTTTTCTCGGCTTCTTTATACTTGCCGAGGGAGCGCTGGGTCTCCGCCAGGGTAAGCAATCCCTGGGATCTTTCGAATGGCGTGAATTCGATTCCGTCTGCCAACTTCATGGCTTTTTCCAGTTTTTTTAGCGCTGATTTATAATCTCCCAGCTCATAATCCGCCAGGGCGGACCCATAGACCTGTTGCACTAATTTTTTCTGGGCCATGGCCGGTTGGGGAAATACGGTGCCCGAAACGCTCATGATGGCTACTGTGGATAGAATGGCGATTTTTTTGAACACTGACCTACTCCGAAGTATTTATGGATCAAATTACGTGTCGACCGGACAATTTAGGCTCTCTATAGATTAAACTTCAATCTCTAGAAGATCGAATTTAAGCCCCGGATTAGCTTTACAGCATCGATTATACAAGCTGAGACGGAGTTTCCAAGAAAAGGCGAGAATTATGAAGCTTATTGATGAGAATTCCGGGGCGCCTGTGCTTGCCTGTCAGGAGTATCTTGACGAGCAAGGGGTTGCATATAAAAGATGTTCATTTCCCACCACCACGGAGAAAGGCGCCGCCAATGTAGCCCATGCCCTGGGTCTCACCGAAAGGCAGGCTGTGAAGACTCTCATTTTTGACACTAACAAAGATGAATTCGTACTGGTTATGCTGGGGGGCGACCAAAACGCAATCTCCGGTTTGCTGAAGAAAGCCCTCGGTTCTCGCAATATCAAGTTGGCTGCGCCGGAGAAAGTTAAGGAGCTAACCGGATATGTTATTGGCTCGATTCCGCCATTTCACTGGCAGCCCGATGGTTTCAGGACTTTTATCGAAGCCAGTCTGATGGATGAATCTATTCTCGGTGTAGGAACCGGATGCTGGGGCGAGGAGATACTGATATCTCCCGAGAACCTTGTTAAGGCAAGTGGAGCCCAGGTCGTAAACTTGACCCAAAAGTAAGAAGGAGTTTGTAATGATTAAGTGGGGAATCCTTGGCTGTGGCGGAATCGCGAACACATTTGCCAGAGCGGTCAATGAAGCCGTTCCGTCCGGGAGCCTTGTGGCCGCTGCCGCGCGTAGTGGTGAAAGGGCGCTTGCTTTCGCTAAGAGCCACGGAATTGAAAAGCACTATGGAAGCTACGAAGAGCTTGTGGCGGACCCTGATGTCGACGCTATCTATGTGGCAACTCCCCACTCCCATCACCGGGAACACGCGATGCTGGCTCTTTCCCACGGAAAGCATGTCCTCTGCGAAAAGGCGTTGGCGATAAATTCCAGGGAAGTGGCGGAGATGTTCTCCCTGGCGAAAGAGAAAAAGTTGTTTCTCATGGAAGCAATGTGGATGCGCTTTCTTCCTTCCATGCGTTATCTCTGCGACTTTTTGGAGAAAGGCGAGCTGGGTCGGATCAAGTCGGTTAGCGTGGATTTTTCTTTCGAAGGAAACAAAGACCCGGAGCGACGATTGCTCAATCCTGAACTTGCCGGTGGAGCATTATTAGATGTGGGAATCTATCCACTCAATTTTGCCATGATGGTATTGGGTGAAGATCCGGAGCGTGTTGTTGGGGATGCTTATATAGGACCGACTCAGGTGGATGAGAGCAATTCGTTTACCCTCACCTATGGTGGTGGGGTGCAGGCTTCATGCACGTCATCGGTGGTTAAACTTGGCTCTAAGTCGGCTCATATAGAACTCGAAAATGGTGTCATAGACATTCCGGAATTCTGGCGGGCGCAAAAATTGATAGTCACTAAAGACGGTGGCAAGACAGTTGATGAGTTGGATATGCCTTTTGATTCGAATGGCTTTGAGTATGAAGTAAGATCAGCAATCAAAGCGATTGAGTGCGGCAAGCTGGAGAGTGACATCATGCCTGCCGACCTTTCTAAGAAGGTGATGAAGATAATGGATCAGCTAAGAGAGCAATGGGATCTGGTTTATCCCATGGAGAGGTCTTTGGAGAAGTCTTCTTAGCGTCTCTCCCTGGCTCTTAAACTCTCCTCGTTTTCTGCGTTTCGTGGCACAAGCTTGCCTGTAAATGAGCGGATGAATTTGCCGGCGCCGTAGTTCAGGTCTATCTCTCTTTGATCGAACTCTTTGGCAAGGTTGTACAGCGTTTGGTCCGTTTGCATTAGGTGAGTTCGATGACCGTCGCCGAGACGGAGCATGGTGACTGCTTCGGTCAACATCTCGTGGGGTCCTTCAAAGTAGCCGGTGGCTGGTTTTATCAGAGCCTGCCTGGCAACTTCTTCCTTGCTGACCAGACCGGTTACATTGCCATCTTTGTCGAATCTTTCCCATTTCGCATCGGGATCGAGACCTTTTGGCGCGAAGCCCCCTTCTTTGCCTTTTAGCATCATCTGCATATCTTCCGGTCTAGTCCCTGGAATTGGGGCCCAGCCCATTCGTTTATAGAAGTCTATTCTCTTTTGTGGGGTGTCAAAAACTCTCTCTTCACTGTGGTGGCCAAGCTCATGGAGGAAGAGGCTGGCTATGCTGCGATGATTTTCGCTTTTAGGATCTTCTCTATCTTTCTCGGTAACTGGGGAGTTGTCCAGGGAGTGAGGCTCAACAATAATTGCCGGACCGCCATGAATATTCGGCTCAAACGCCGCCACTCCGGCAGCTTCTGCATTGAAAGAGTCATTTTTCAGGAAATAGAATTTCAAAGGTGTCTTGCTGTCGCCGGTTTTGTGCGAGGGATTTGCTCTTTCCATGGCAGCTTCAATTCCAAGCAGCTCTTTTAATCTTGGTTCCCGCAGAGCCAGCTCTTTCCCTTGTTTTGGGGGACCGTCCATGCTGCCTATTTGTTGTCTTGGTGCCGGATCCCCGGGACGAGCGATTTTAATGTTGTGGGTTTTTTCCAGCTCCCAGCGTTTAAGCTCCGTAAACTCCTTAAGAGCTTTCCCCAGCTCTTTGAGCCCTTTGTCATTGTTTTCGAAGTTTCCCAGCACCAATTTTTCGCCGTTGTACTTGAGGCTGAATTCAAGTTTGCCCCCGGGGGCTTCGTTGATATCCAGTCCGTTTCCACGGGCGACTGAGTCAAAAGTCTTCTCCCCATCAGTACTTTTGGTCTTTTGGGGGTTGTCCGTCGGCTCAAAATTTAGCTGGCCCGGTTTGGCATCGGTATCTGTTCTGGGAAGCCTCTCCGGAGGCGAATACACTTCATTGCGTAGAGCAGAACTGGCGTCAGGTTGGTGCGCAGAGTCGCGCAGGTTCTCGACCTTGGCTGTTTTATCCATTATTGTCACAAAGAAACGAGTGTGGTAACTAGTCCATTATGAACTCCGAATCTGACATGATCGTGACAGGGTTGAGCACTTTGGTTTTGGACCCGGATTTTAGCCCTGGATTTAGTCCTTTCTTTTTTCTGATAAATAAGCATATGGCAATTTGCGTTTAAAGCTAAGTTGAACCGTGTAAAACTGAAGTAGCGGAATGGCAAAAACTGTGTCCGGTATGCAGCCGGAAATGTCTCTTATTTGAGAACAGCTGCAGTAATCCCTATTCAGGAGTGAAGCTTGAGAGAAACGCCAATAGCTATAAGCCTGGCTCTAGTCAGTCTGATTACTTGCGCAGACGCCACCGCTGCCAAAGATGATACCGCTGGTAAGGTCTCTGTTAAGCATAAAGAGTCTGAGGAGAAGAGACTTGAAGAGGATGTAGTCCATTCGCTAGTGAAGCCGGAGAAGGTGGGCAGATTTCTATTCAAGCGAACTGTCAAAACCATAGAAAGCCCTGTAGAGGGAATCAGCAACAGTATTCGTGAACTGCAGAAGAAAATTGGAGAACTATCTAAGCCAATTCATAAGCTTCCTCCTCAAATTCAAGGACTGGAGGAGCCGATTAAGGGATTGAGTCAGCCTCTGAGCGGATTACAGAAGCCAATAGCCGGTTTGACCACGCCCATAAAGGATTTGAAAGATCCGATCAAGAGTCTGGAGAAGCCGATTATAAAATTGGAGAAACCGATTACCAAATTGGAGAAGCCGATCACGGATTTGAAGGCGCCGATCGAAGATCTGGAGCAGCCGATATCGGGATTGCAAACGCCTATCTCCAGTGTGGGTAAGAGTCTGCATAATATTCAGCCGGCGGTTTCGAAGTTGAGTAACTCGACCTCTTCTTTGAATACACCACTGACGGTGCTGTCTAAGTCTACCACGGATCTGAGACAGCCTATTGATGAACTTCACAAAGACATCAAGAGTTTGAACGGAGAGCTGCAGGGTATCAGGAAGCCGCTCAAGACTCTCCCCGAACCTCTGGATAAACTATCCGTATCGGTTGATAAACTGGAGCAGAAAGTCGATAAACTTGCCAACTCCATTGTGGAGATAAGCACGGTGGTCACCCTACTCTGTCTTATGATTGGAGTGGTTATCCTGGTATCTGTTCTGGCTGTTCCTGTTGCGGTGTTCGCTCTCATTAAGAAGAGAAAGAAAATCGGATCTTCCTAGAACTCTTCCTACAACTCTGAGATGCTGAAGTCTGTTTGTCGGTTCGAAAGTCACTGAGTTGGACACTTATGAACATTGCTTTCGCCAATGTTTAGTGGGAACTCCACCGTGAAGGTTGTGCCTTCCGTCTCATTGCTTGAGCAAGATATGGTGCCACCATAAAGGTCGACTATCTTCCTGCAAAGATAGAGTCCCAGTCCGCGGGTTTGATAGTTGCGCTGTCCGTCTTTTGGGGCTGATGAATTGAAGCGACTGAATATATTGTCTATCTCTTCCTGGTCCATCGGGTCACCGGAGTTATTTATTTTGATTGTGACTGTGGTGTCACTGGCTTTCACTCTGATATTGATGGTGGTATCAGGTGGCGAAAAGCGAATGGCGTTGTGCAGTAGATTGGAGAAGAGTCGATGCAGCGAGATTTCGTCCACTACTACCCTGGCCGAGTCTCGTTCTTCGAACTGAAGTGACTTCCCTAATACAGTCGCGTAGAGGCTGACCTGGGCCAGTTGTTCTTCCATGACCTCTATAATGTCCACGGGGGCGAGATCACTCTGGTTGATTACGGAGCCGGAGTGATACAGGTCTAAGAGATTATTGAGTAGCCACATAGTCTCTTTCGAACTCTGGTGCAGCTTTTCGTAAGCCAGGCCAAGCTCTGGTGGTAGGTTGGCGTGACTTTCTTTTGCTAACGTGTTTAAAACCAGAGTCTGACCGGAGACAGGATTGCGAAGATCATGAGCCAGGGCTGCTATAAACTCGTCGCGCTCTTTTTCTAAGTATACTTCCCTGGTGACATCGGTGGCGGTGATGATGCCTTCTTGTATCTCAGCCATGGAACGAATGATCGGCCACCCCGAAACGTCCCAGTACATAGCCTCCTGGCGATTGTCTTGGATGCTTTCCAGTCTCACTCTGGCTTTGAAGTTGTCTCCATCATCGACAATTTTTTTAATTCCCTGTAAGTCAAGCTCCGGTATCAGGTCGAATAACCTTTCTCTTTTGATTTTGTCTTTTGGAAGCTTCAATGCTCGTTCCAGGGAAGCATTGCAATCTACTATGCGGTAGTTGCTATCCAGGCGAATCATCACCATCGGTGAATGTTCCAGAATAGAGCGAATAGTCGCTTTTTCCAATTTTAACGCCAGATGATTTACCTGTTCGGCTCTCTTCCTTTCTATAGAATATTGCATGACCCGATCGATCATATCGTCGAAGTTGATACCGTCGCTGCAAAGGTAGTCCTGGGCTCCATGCTTCAGGCTCTCTATGGCCAGGTTTCGATCATCTTTTTCCGCGAGAACTACAATTGGAGTATCAGGGAATTGTTCATGAATTACCTGGACCGCTCTAACCCCCGGGCAGTCCGGAATATCTAATTGAAGAGTAACCAGGTCTATGCTTCCCTCGGCGAGAATAGCCAGGGCCTCTTCCACGCTGTGGGCGGAAGCTACGTCTGATTTTGCCCCTCGGAGGTTCTGAATTTCTGTTTTTAATCTAGCCAGGTCCGAATTCGCTTCATGAATAATCAGGATACGCTTGCGCCTGCTAGCTGCCGGCACCGGCAGGTCATCATCACTAATGTCGCTCAGATTAAACTGAGCGACCAGCTCCTCGGAGAAGCTGTTCTTCTGGTTGTCCGACTTTTCTTCGGCTCTTTGAGATGGTTGGCGACCTTTCATAAGTCAGTGCGTTGAAGGGTTTCCGCGTGGGTTGGGTAGCAGTATGGTCCTCTTCCCGCCAGGCGGGGAGGCGGACAATTCCGCTTTTACTCTCTGGTAGCTTTTCTGCTCAATTTAATTCTACCTTGACTACCCGGGGCTGAAAAGGCCTTAGCCGCAAGCGATTTCACCCGCAAGGGTGATGTGCTGTTTCTCAAAAAAGAGCTAATTCCATTGCAGCTATTGGTTCAACTATTACTATGAATCGTTCAATGTTAGCGCTGTAGCCTTTATGCAAAGATTCTCGCCATAAGCTCTATTCCGATAGCACTTGTCAAAAGTCTCTCTTTTTTATTATTGAGCAAATTCTGAGTCCAATCTACAAGGCCGCCATCCGCAAGCATGTATTTTTCGCCCCTGGTGTCTTTTACCTTCAGATGAAAGCAGGGGCCCTGGTAGTAGCTAAGTCCTGTGAGACGATGAAAGTTGAATTTGAAGCTAACATGAGGAAATTGGCTCGCCAGTTCTCCAATGAGCGACTCTTTGAGAATTTGCATTTGCGTCAATAGGTGTTCAGGCAGTGCGAAAGGTTTTAACTCTTTTTCGGGAGATTCGCAATCGGCTGGCCATGAAGCCCCGTGTTCTTTGAGAAGTCTGGCGGCGCTCTCTCCGTCCCTTGCTCTTACCCTGGAGCGAATCTCTTCCTTTTGTACGCCACCCTGCTTGCATAGAAGGCTGACCACCCTGGTGTCGCTCAGCTCTATCTCCGGTTCGATATAGGTTCCCAGACCGGCTGACTTGAGACATTCAAGGTAGGAGAGATAAAAATTCAGATGATCTCTGAGCAGCTCCACCTCCGCTGTTAGAGAGCCCTGATGTAGCGCAGCGCTCACAAGAGCCAGCAGTTTAAAGTGTGCGGTGTAGCCTGGCTTATCGGGTACGGGAAAGCGAATCACTCGCTGGCAGGTCATCAGGTCTGTTCTTGCCGAATTCTTCCTCTCGCTCTTTCTTCTTTTGGCTGCTTCTATGGCGAGGCCGACCGTGGGGTCCGAAGCGCATTCTAGAGAACGGATAGTGCTCAGGACGTTTGCCTGATCCAATCCAGTAAGTTTGGAGACGGTTCCCAAAGGCAAGAGCGGCGCCAATTCTATGGCATCAAAGCCGGAAGCATTTTCGTAAGCAAGATGTTCAAGCTTGTGCAGTAACCGGGCATCCAGATTGCAGGAAGCCGCCAGAGCTGAGGGCTTCAACAGATTGAGCCGACCGAGTTCGGACTCGGGCAGACGTCTTTTTATAATCGCCAACATCAGGGAGTGTAATTCGGAGCCGGAGAGTTCCCTGGCAAGATTTTCCACGAGATTAGGGAAACCGGCTTTGTTTTCGAGCCGGTCGATAATCTTTTTTTTCATTAGGTTCAGCCTGAAATGGCAGCGGTGTTACCGGTAGTGGCAACAGGAAAGCTGGACTGTATCCGGCTGGATTAGCCTTTGCTGCCCACTAGAATGATGTTGCTGCCGACCTGGTAAGGGAGACCATTCTTGGGATTCTTTACTTTGCCGTTGGCGTAGAATCCGACCGAGCCGGTTTTGAATTCTTTGGCTTCGGCGTTCAATGTACCCCAGACTTCACCATCGGGAGTTCTAAATTCAATAATAAGAGCTTTAGGGGATTCGTTATCTACTGTTTTGGCCATCATATGATCCTCCGGAAAAATCAATGGCTCAAGTCTACTAAATAATGCCGAAGTTTTGTAGCCTCTGGCAGTTTATCGGTTAACTCAGGTCCAGGGAGAGTCGAGGGAGAGCCAAGGGAGAGTTGAGGAAGATGGAAAGGTGGCGAGGTTGAGAGCAGTCTTCCGAGGCTATAAACCCTTTAGTTCCGGCTCCACCAGAGCGGCAATTTTCAGGGCGTGGTCGGGGCTTTCTCCCGCGTCAATCGACCATGCCGCGCTCAAGCAAGAATGGCAGAAAAGGAAGGGGATAAGCCTTTCGCGATCCAGTGAAGCTCTTTCCACCATGCTATCTATCTGGGCGAACAGGCGTTTTTTATCCTGGACCAGACTTTCCCGGGATACCGGATTCACCAAAGTGTTGACATAGTCGTATGTATGTTCACCGTATATGCCTTTGGGGTCAATGGCTAGCCATCCGCGCTCGGAGCTTTCGATGATATTTTCATGGTGGATGTCACCATGCAGGACAATGGCGTTTTTCTGGGTGGCTAGTAGATTCCTTGCTATCGGTCGGGCTTTTTCAAAAAGCGGTTCCGAGGGCAAGTCGTTTTTGAAGAGGGCCCGGAAGCGCCTTTCCAGGCTGACGAGACCTCCAGGATTCGTAGCGCTCTGTCTGCCGTGCAGCTTTGCTATGGTGTCGATGATAATGGAAAGGGCTCTCTCGTCCTCTCCTCCATCCACTAGATCCAGTAGACTTGGCCCGTCCGCGTATTCTAATAAGTGCGCGCCCTGATCTGATTCAATAAGCTCCACCGCTCCGCTTCCGCCGAAAGTTTTGAGAGCGATAGCGCCTGGAGCTTCGTCTCTTATTCCTTCCTCGGAGAGTAGCTTCAGTATCAGGGATGATTCTGCGCCTTCCCGTTCTACTCTGTAGATTTTGCTGGTCTGGGTGCCTGTTACAAAAATTGCAGCGGACAGGTCCCATTTTTTGAGATAATGTTCGAGAGTCATGACCAGCAATGATACTAGATTGGCTTACTGAAGAACATTTGTAGTTGACAGTGTATTTAAAAGCCCGGTAGCAGACCGGGAATTATAATGAGCGATTGTGTGATAGTGGATATCGATGGCACCCTTGCGGACTGCCATCACAGACGGCGCCATATAAATAGGTCCCCTAAAGATTGGAATAAGTTTCTCTCCCCGGACCTGGTGGCTAAAGACAAGCTGATTGCTCCGGTGGCTCGCCTGGTAAACGAGCTGGTAGGAAACAATACGATTATCTATGCCAGCGGCAGGCCGGATAGCCTGCGTGAGACGACGATGGACTGGTTGATTTCCCATGACCTCTGGTTCCATCCCTATGAGCTTTATATGCGTCGTCGGGGGGATATGCGATCCGATGTGGTGGTCAAACGTGAAATCTTGAGATACATACGTGCTGACGGTTTTGTTCCCTGGCTGACCATCGATGACCGGTCATCGGTGGTGGCTATGTGGAGGGATGAGGGACTCACTTGCTTGCAGGTGGCAGACGGGGATTTCTGAAGCTTTCTTCTTTTGGAGATGGCGCACAAACGCATCTAGATTTAGTGCATCAATATATTGATCGCGAAAAATGCCGCTAGAATCAGCGCGAATATTGTGGCGCCTATCAAGAGTTTCTTTTTGGCGCCGTCGGAATCTTCCGAGAATAAGACCAGGGTCGCATCATGGAATCCAAGCTGGTCTTTTTTGTTTGGCAAAATTTGCAGAGTTACTGCCAGCGACTTTCTAAGTTTGTCGTTGATATTCTGGTAGATGCTCAAATCGTCTTTGATGATTTTGTTGAGCTGCTCTTCGCCGTTGTAGGCATCTTTCCTGACTCCTTCTATCCAGAACTCCAGGGCTTGCTTCAGCCTGGTGACTCTTCTGAATCTTTTGGCAGGATTTGTCGCCAGGGATTTTGAAATAATCCTCTCCAGGTGATCCACGCCTCTTAAGTCAGGGCAAATTTGAGCAAGGGGAATATGCTTGATTTTAGGGTCGCAGTGAGCTTCCATAATCTCGGCGATATTCTCCCCGATGAAAGGCACAATTCCTGTCATCATTTCGTAGGCGAGGATGCCCAGGCTGTAAATGTCTGATTGAACCGTGGGCTCCTCTCCTCTGCATTGTTCGGGGCTCATGTAGAGAGGAGAGCCAAGGGTCTGACCGTGCATAGTGATGTTTGCCGCAGTTTCGTTTTTGTGCTTCGCCAGGCCGAAATCCAGCACTTTGACCGAAAGAGGACCGGCTTTATCTTTTGAAAGTACAATATTGCCTGTCTTCAAATCCCGGTGGATGATTTTTTTGCTGTGGGCGTGGGCCAGTGCGTCGCAGACCTGAATCAGTATCGAGCAGATTGTCTCTTCGTCGGTGATAGGACCATGCAACTTCAGTACTTCGTGCAAGCTTATTCCCTGGACTAGCTCCATGACCAGGTAAATTCTGCCTTTGTCCTGGATGATGCAGTCCACAAAACGGACCAGATTGTCGTGGTCCATTTGGCGCATACTTTCGATTTCGAGTTTGAATCGCCAGATGTCTTCGATACCCCTGTTGCGGATTGTTTTTACCGCCACGATCTTTCCGTTCGAAAGCTGCTTTGCCTTATATACTGTCGCGTTTGCTCCGGTGCCCACCAGTCCGGTTATCTGGAATTTCTCGGCGAGGATGCTGCCCACAAGCGGGTCAGCTTTTGCCTCTTTTGCCTTTTGGGAAGATAGTTCCTCGTATCTAGTAAGAAGATCGTTTTCATTGTCCGGGCTGGAGCGTTGCTTCAGCTCCGCGTGGGTCTGCTTAAGCTCGTTTACCGACATAAATGGATTGGCTTTGCTGTAACTCTCATAGAGGGCTTCAAAGCCGGCCGGGTCTTTGTATAAACTGGGCTCCATGTGCATGGAGGAAATAGCGTGGTCTTCGCCGGGAAGAACAATGGCACGGTCTTCGTATATGCTGTTTTCGCCGTGAAACTCCTGCATCTTCTGGATGGTTGACTCGGCGCTCATGATCTTGTTTATGGAGCGACCACCCGAGGTAATCCCGGGATAGGTGTTGAATTTGAGCTTTGTCGCACTCCCCCGGGCACCGCTATCTGGCTGGCTCTCACCGTTCGGGATTGGATCTTCTCCACGACGGTAATCACCAGAACCTTGGGCTCTGATTTCAGGGTTGTGATTTTGGGACATCAGCGATCAATGCCAGGTAGGGGTAAAGGTACCTGAGATCGATTCTCTCATAGATATCCGGATTGTGGGGACTGGACAAGGGCTGAGACTGTAAGTTTAATCTGTGACTTTGTTTCGTCCTGTTGTGGGTCCGGTAAATGTAGGCCGGTAAATTTAGGAAGGATAAACCCGGTTGTTTGGGAACTGGGGAGGTGCTCCTTGGGATTGGGCACTGTGGGTGGTGCATGGTAGCGATAGAGTTGCGGTAGAAGCTGGAAGGTGATTTGGAAATGGATCTGAGCAGGGGATTGGCAGGTGGGTCAAAAGTTCCCTTTGCTGAATGCTCAGATAATTGATGAACAAGGAGGCGGGCTAATTGAAGCGAGAAAATTGGAATCTGGAATTTTTGTCGATCCGTTGTTCTCTTCTTGTATTGATAAAGAAATATTGTGCAAAGCAGAAGGCGAATACTATTTGAAATTGCCTTTGGAGCTGCCAGAAAAAGCAGATTAAGTCAGAGACCTACATAGATGTGTTTTTCTCTAATGCGTGGTCGTATGTGCGATTGACTTCGTCTAGAGTTTGGACAGAGTCTTTAGTGTTGGTCCAAGTAGTTCAATTTTGGAACTTTGTGTTTTCAAAGACTTGGGGAAACACTGAAAGAACTGTTTGTCGATGAGCCGAACTCTGCTTCCGTGAAGATACGCTTTTAGTATCACGGGGGATTGAACGCCATGCAAAATGACAAGAACATCGCCAATCTTGAGTCTAGAATTGGGCTCTATTGGCTGCACAGACTGGGAATAGTAACTCTAGTATTCGGAATAGTTTTTCTGATAACTTACTCCATTCAACTCAGTACAAATCCTCTTCTCATGCCATTGTTCAAGTTGACTATAGGAATGGCGGTATCGATGATTTTGCTTCTTTTGGGTAAGCGAATGTCCGTCAAGGAGAAAGAACAGTGGTACGGTCATGGCCTCACGGCTGGTGGCTGGTCACTGGCTTATTTCACCACTTATGCTGCCTACTATATTCAGGATGTGAAGCTGATACACTCGCTTCCGCTTGAAACGCTTCTCCTCAGTGTTGTGGCGCTTGGCTCCTTGTGGAGCGCGTTGCGGGCACGATCTCAATTGATGGCAATCTATTCGTTCAGCCTGGCGTCCGCAACCATCATAATGAACGGACCTTCTCTGATTTCAGATATCTCTTTTGTTATTATTGCTTTAGCCGCTTCTGTTCTTGGTAATAGGCAGGGCTGGCGAGCTTTGCTAGCATTTGCTCTTGCTTCCTGCTACATCGGCCACTTCTCTTGCCTTGGTTCACATCTAACCCTGGGAGTAGCCGGAATCTCTGCTGCGTTCTTGTCTATACTATGGCTGATATTCGGCGCTGGCATTGGCTATTCCAGCGACATTCCCGACAAAGCTAAGAGATTCATGACGGTGCTTGCTTGCATCAATGGTTTAGTGTTTGCCGCCGGTCTGGCATGGCTCAATCTAATCCTGCCTGTCCACGTGGGTGAAGCAGTGTTCGTTCTTACAGGTATCATTTATCTCGCGACAGCTCGTTGGTTGACCGTCCGCAAACAAGAACAGTTAAGCATCGTGCACTCTTTGCTGGGACTATTTCTGATAAACGCAGCCAAGTGCATGCACTTTTCCGGCTTAGAGTTTCTCGCTGTGGATATTCTGCAGATCGCACTTTTGGCTGTGGTCGGATCTAAATTCAACATTCGTCCGTTTTCCTGGGTCTCTATGATTCTCGCTGTTTTGTTCATGCCTATATGGCTTGCCTGCTCCATGTTTCACTTCAGTGAAGTGGAATATGGAATTGCGGCGTTCCGCCATGTTCAGCTAGGGCTCTTTGCCGTGTCCGTCTTTGGCTCTCTTGCATACTATCAACATCGTATCAGCGAAAGCCGAGTCAACAAGTACATTTACCACATTGTGGCCAATATACTTGCCGGGTTAATCGTCTTGTTCTTCAAAGATGTGAGCTGGCAGACCTTTGGTTTTGTTTTGATAAGTGTCGCAAACTGCATTGTCGCTGCTCGCATCAATAGTATGAAAGTGGCTGAACATCCAGGTCTTCTAGTTGCAGAAGATCAGCCCAACTATTTCGCTACTTTCGCTCTGATACCGTTTGCGATATCGGTGCTACTCGCAACATACAATCTGAACAATTGGGGCTCATTGCCCATGGCACTTTCCACCATCGGACTGTTCTCTGTTTTCGGATTTAGTCATTGTATCGACGAAGAGGTAAGGGCGAGTGTTCTAAACTTGGTTCATTGGGTATTAGCCTATGCCGCGACAATAGTCTTGACTCTGCTGGTATTGTTAAACGTAGCGCCCTCCTATGTGTCTCTGGCGCTTGGTATCGAGGGATTCACTTTCCTCTGCGCTGGTTTTCTCATGAAGGAGAAGTTCTTCCGACTCAGTGGATTATCTATGCTGGGACTTCTATCTTCTAAACTATTGTTCTTTGACTTAGCCAATCACAATACCCTGGAGCGAATACTGTCCTTCATCGCTGCTGGTATCATCTTCCTGCTTGCTTCCTATGTATATGGTAGGTTTACTCAGGTGTTTGGTGATGAATTGCAAGATGAAATCAAGCCAGAGGACTTTCATCGAGAGGTTTCGGATAACGCTTGAGACAAGGTGCTAGGTTTCAGCGTACTCACCGGCGAAGGACAAAGCAATAGTTCAGGTGTTTTGTGAGTCTAGTCCTAATTAAAAGTTGTATTCTGGGAATATATCTTCAGTTAGTAAGATTATTAGGCTGGTTAGTGTGATTTCCGATGACCTGATAGTAAGACTCAAAGGACTTGGACTTCGTCCAATGGTAGTCAGTATGGGTTATTGGGAGTGCTCAGAAGCAGATATTCTGGAAATCGAGCAAGCTAAGGGTTACGAGCTTCCAAGCGACTACAAGCATTTTGTCTCACAATATGGGCTCTCTCATTTTGGGCAGTTAGTAGCTGTTCGAGCTATTGAGAAGCCTAACGAGTCAGTGAGTTCGGGTTCGTTTGTGACTCTCAGATCGATCTATGGAGGTGGTACCGGACCTTTTAGTGTCAAGCGTCTCCTTCACAAGAGACATGGTGAAGAAGTTCCCCATTCATTGCTAATTATTGGTGGAGATGGACTAGGAAATCAGATCGTTTTGGATTTAAATTCTGATAGCGGGTCAGTCTACATTTGGGATGATGTGGCTGGAGAAGGAAGCAATGAAAGGACTAGAAATTTAGATGATTGGCGAAGGGTGAAGCTAACCAAAATTTCTAATTCGTTCACAGGATTTCTTGAGCAGATTGTTCCTCTTTCTAAATGCGAAGGCTGGTTTTAGTCTTTAGATTTAGCTGTCTACTATAGTCTTGTAAGGGACAATTCTGCCGGATTCGATGCTAATTTGTTTTCTGAAGTGTAACCTACAATCTGTCGGTGTTCTATGTTAGCAGTAAGCGCAAATATACACTGGTGTTCCTTTATGGTTGTGCTCTAGAAAGTAGAAAGTCAGGCTGCACATACTGGATGAGTAAGTATCTGAAATGAGCGGCTTTTTCAGCTTGCTGCAAAAGTGATTAGCGGACTCCTCCTCTTCAAATTCTTTGAGTCGGACAAATTGATCTTTGATCTTGGCTCGGTTGTCTTTGGTCGTTAAACCAGCAATAACTTCTCCCTTAAATGCTCCAATGTCATCATAGTGATTTCCGTATACCCAGATTTCTCGAATGCCTTCGAATTTGTCATTCTCGCTGTATCTAACTTCGAGTCCAGACTTTTTAAAAAGGTAAATTTCCCAGCTTTGGCCAATCTCCTGGTGTGTCGGTTCTTCGTCGGTGTAATTTAACACATCGAGCCATTCTTTGGAGTGTAGGTCTTTGTTTATTAGTTCTACGATTTGCATGCTGCCACCAGAGGTGAGTTGGACTACTTACTCCCGAATAAGTTCTAAATACCGATAGTCATTTCTTCTCTTTGGATTGCTTCGTTTTGGATTCTTTCTTTTTCTCTCTTTTCTCTTTGATCTCTTCTTCTGTCATAGGTCTGAGAGCAAGATAGTTCTCTTTTCGTGTCGAATGGTAGGTCGTGTACTCTTTTACCTCACCAGAGGAAAGGGCTATAGGTCCATTGCTGTAAGCCGGATCATTGCAAATAAACTGACCGGCTTTGCGGCAAACCAACAGAACGAAGTGGCCATTGCGAAATGGAGTGTAGCCGACGCGATAGCCGTAAGAATTCGGAAACGGGCATCCTGCCATAACCACCATAGAGCCCGTGTCAAGAGCCCTGGCTACGTCTTTCACGCCATCTAGATACTCGCCATGAAAGTCCATCTTTTCTGCAGCGGCTTTAACTTCTTTTGGGTAGGTGCCTCGATCCTGCGATTTGCCGGTCATCAAAAGTCTAGTGGCTTTGATTAGCTCCTGGGGCGCGAATGACTTTGCTCCAGGTGGCAGTTTTCCGAATCTTTTGAAGACCATTGCCAGGCAGGTTGGTCCGCATTGTTTTGTGTACTTTGGAGCGTTGTGGTTATACTTTGGATCGTAGAGTTGGGTAAAGAAGAAAGTTCGGGGGTCCAACCTGCTTGCGTCGAAGGATTTCTTATTGGTGGAAGTAGATTCTGCTGGAGCCTCTTTGCTTTTGATGCCACCAAGTTGAGCAAGTCCTTTCTCTGCGTGGCTTCTTAAAGTTGCGCTGGATGCATTTTTCATGACCCAATCATATTCGAGTTTTGCCGCAGATACTCTGCCAGTTGCTTGGAGGCATAGAGCTTTGTAGTAGTGCAATAGCTGGTCCGGGCTTTCTACTCTATCTATTTCTTTGACTGCCTGGTGGTAGTTCTTGTTTTTGTACAGGTTCTTAATTTTGTCGTGGGTGGGAGAGGCGGTTGATCCTAAAGGCAACAACAAAAAGAGCGCCAATGACAGACTCAGGCTCACTAAATTAGGGTATTTGGAAGATTTGAATGGTTTGGACATACTTCTAGCCGCAGAAGCTCATATTATAAATAGCTGTTTCTGAATTAACAACCTGAGCTTGTTGTGATCTGCAGGCATAATTGCATTTGGCTTTCTTATAGGAGACGAGATGGCGAGAAAGTCTCTGTCAGCAAAATCGTCTTTGAGCGGAGTTCGCTTTTTAGAGATAGAATTGGATTATTCGAACGAGACTGCGAATGAACGCTTTAGCTCTCTTATTTTCTTTGATTTTAGCAGTGGGCTGCTGCCTATCGGCTTATGCAAATGATTTGAAAACTGAGGTGCCAAATTATTCCACGCTCTCTGATGAAGCATTGAAATTGGCTTATCTAAAAATGACTTATCTAAAAATGACTCAAAGAGCTTGCTTTCTATTATTTAGCTCGAAGGTTTCAAGATATTGTGCTGAATTTGGACATTGTTCTGAATTTAGAATTAGTGGACAGAAGTCAAAAGAAGTTCTTGTGAAGCATTTCAAAAGTTTGACAGAGTATTTGTCGGCAAATGACTTGGAAATTAGCAAAGAGGAATTCAATGCGCGAGTGGATGCACTAGCTGACTTGTATAGTTGCATGTTTGTCATTTTGTAGTCGTCTAGCCGATTTTAGTTGGACTACAAAACACTGACCCGACCCCCAGAAAATAGACACTTTGATTTGTACGAAGCCTCCAACTAAAATAGAAAAAGGAAGGAGTCTTCAAATGAAGAAAAAGAAGCAAAAGTATAGCCAGGAATTTATTGATAGTGCAGTGAAGATGGTTGAGCGC
>JAUIJG010000407.1 GCA_030431355.1 bacterium | reverse complement strand
CTATAAAACATGTGTTACTGTATTCGCGTTTAGAAGTGGTTTGAGGATTTTTGTATGTCTAGATTGGCCCCAATCAATTTTAAAAAATGGATTGAGGAGAACAGAGCGCTTCTGAAGCCTCCGGTGGGCAATAAGCTTGTCTGGGAGGACCGAGAATTCATCATCATGGTCGTGGGTGGTCCCAATAAGCGAACCGATTACCATGTCAATCAAGGGGAGGAATTCTTCTACCAGGTGGAAGGAGACATCACTCTGAAAGTGATGGATGATGGAAAGCCTGTGGATATAAATATCAATGAAGGGGACATCTACTTGCTCCCCGGGGGTATGCCGCATTCTCCCCAGCGACCGGCCGGCACCGTTGGTCTTGTGGTGGAGCGCAAACGCTTGCCCGGAGAGAAAGACGGCTTTCAATGGTATTGCCAGGCTTGTGGTGAAAAGCTGTACGAAGAATATTTTGAACTAAAAAGTATTGTAAGCCAGTTTCCGCCTATATTTGAGCGGTTCTACGGAGACGAGGCTAATTCGACTTGCCGAAACTGTGGAGAGAGAGCCACCAAGCCCGAATAAGACTCGGATATGTGGTGGCATATATAGTGCGCTGCTTGTTTTCGGTGGGCGCTCAATAAAGACCATCCTCTTCTTTAGGTTCCAGCTTGTTGTCGTGCTGGTCTATTAACGCATCTATCTCTTCCGACACGCACAACTGGCAAGACCAGAAGCGGTTTAAGACTGCCCAGATTCCGCACTCACGGCTTGAACAGGTTACTCTTTTGCATTTAAAACACTCTTTTCTTGTCTCTTCGGTCAGTTCGGTGAGACAGCGCATGCAATAGCGGATCAATTAGATCTCCTTTCTGGAATTTAGCAAGTTTATGGTCGGCGGTAGTGTCGGCTAGAATAAGACGACCGAACAGATCGAATCCAGCTCTATTGTATCTTGTGTATCCTTTGAATTCTTTGCGGTCCGGGAAGCACGCCTGCCCTTCCGGGAAAGCCCGGGAGGCTCCAGCGATAGTGGTACAATTCTTGCGTCACTTCCCTGGATCTATAATGATTTCCGATGGCCAAGATATTAATAGCAGAAGATGATGTCTCCCTTGGTCTCTCGCTCAAGATAACCCTGGAGAACGAAAAGCACGCCGTGGAGCTGGTGGAAGATGGTAAAGAAGCCATCGACCGCCTCAAGCTATACGCCTATGAACTGGCTATCCTTGATATAGATCTTCCTTCCATGAGCGGTTTTGAAGTTGCCAGGCAATATCGTGACAAGCGGGGTACGGTCCCTATCTTGATGCTCACGGGTAAAAGTGATATCTCCGACAAAGAGACCGGTTTTAATGCCGGTGCCGATGATTATCTGACTAAACCCTTTGACACAAGAGAACTATTGATGCGGGTCAGGGCTTTGCTGAGGCGTCCAAAGGAATACAGCGGTGATGCCATTGAAGCAGGTAACCTGGAGCTGGACTTAAAAACGAGAACGGCGCGAAAGGGCAAGGAGCGCATTAGCCTCACCGCCAAAGAGTTTGAATTGTTAGAGTTTCTGATGAAAAGGCCGGATCAGTTTTTCTCCGTGGATGATCTACTCAATGAAATTTGGACATCCGAGTCCGATTCCTCCGAGCTGGCTGCCCGGCAACTGGTAAGAAGGCTGAGGAAGAAAATCGAAAGCGAAGGCGAAGAGCCTTACATAATTACCTCTAAAGGGCTTGGATACAAGTTTCGACCCTTCGACGGCTAAGCCTTAACCTGATGTCAAGTATGTGTCAAAAACGCAGGATACTATGCCTGCAGTTGATTGCTTTGAGGTTGCTGCAATTAATTAACAGCTGCCCCGATCCATAGTTTTTTTAGGAGTTTTTATTATGCCATTTGAATCAGTTGAAGGTGCTACCCATCAGTCCACAAAAATCGAAGGCGAACCCCTGGCAGATGTTCGTGAAGACACTTACTCGGAGAAGGGAAAGAAAGCTCCCGGCGACCACAATTCCATGATCCAGAGAGAGGATACAAGTACAAACGTTCTGCCTGATCTTGAGATCGACTGTGATCCCCAAAACATGGACGGTCAAACCGAGATACATCATTCAGAGACCATAGATAACGGTGAAGCGCGTAATGATTTTCCTAAAAAGGAAGATGCTCAGATCAAGAATGAAGAGATGAAGGAGCTAAATCCGAGAACCGGTGATTCCACCGGGGAAGTCAGAGACCGCCACGGTAATGATCAGCAGGAACTGAATGGTTCCGATCTTTCCGGGGGACGCGATGGAGCGCCTGCTGAGAAGAATGGAAAAGATTCTATCAAAGAGCCCAAGCAGGGAGACAACTCCGATGAACAAGTGGAAGGTTCTGCCACTGGTAACGGTGTCGGATCTGATTCATTCTCCAATCCTCCGTTGCGGGGTGATGACATAAATGATTTGAGTCCATCCCAGGTTCAAGAGCGTTCGAGAGAGTCCGATGAGGATCCCAGCAAAGAGCTTAATCCAGGACAAAACGGCAATCCCGCGCGAAACGAACATGGATCCAAAGAGAGGGGCAATGGTGCCAACACCGTGGAGGAATCCCAGCAACAGTCGATACTGGAAAAAATGAAGGAAAAGATCAACCAGAAATAGTTTATCGGCTGTCCTCCAAAACCTAATACCCTCCACAGGAGCTATAATGCCAGTGCATGTAGCTCCTTTTAATTTCCATGACTTTCAGACTTCCGGTTAAAGCATATTCCCTGGTGGCGGTGCCGCTGGTTTTCGAGCTTGCTTTTGTGTTTACCCTGGTCTTCTTCCAGGGGCAATTGGAAAGCTCTTACAGCAAAGAGATTCGCGCCCGGCGTCTGGCGAATATCATCAATCAAGGGCTGGCTGATTGTCTCAAGGCCGGTACCTATGGCGCTTTGTCCCAGATGGGTGGCGGCAAGTTCTTGCTCAGAGAAGGGCGGACCTACATTAGAGATTTGCGCCGGGTCAAAGAGCGTCTGCTCTCCCTGGAAGGATTGAGCGCGGTGGACCGGCAGGGAGTCGAGTCTTTGAATGCCAGCCTGGAAAGCATTTTGAACAACTTTCCCGATCCAGAGAAGAACAAGATAAAACAGGAAGCCAACTACATTATGTCTTTGCACATAGCGGTGCAGGACTTACTAGATGAAGCCAATAAAATTCTTGATCGCCAGGGGCAGATTCAGGAGATAGAACAGGCTGAGCAGCTCCGTCTTCGGAATTTTATAAACGGCGCGGTGATGGCTGGGGTTATATTCAACGTGATTCTGGCGGTGGCCCTGGCATTCCTGTTTAATCGCAGCATAATCAGCAGGTTGGAGGTGGTGCTTCGCAATTCCAATCGACTTGCCGCCGGAGAGCCCCTTCTTCCCCGGGTGGACGGCTCCGATGAGATAGCCGACCTGGACCGAGTCTTCCACAATATGGCTGCTCAGATTGAGAAGGCGACTGAAAGAGAGAAAGCGCTGCTTTTGAACTCCAGTGATGTGATCTTTGCCCTGGATTCTCTACTAGAGATAAAAGTGGTCAGCGGCGCCAGCAAAAGGCTCTGGTACTATGAGCCGGAGCAGTTGATCGGGCAGGAAATTGACCAGATAATCAGGGAAGAAGATCTGGATAAAGCAAGGGAAGCTCTTCTGGGACTCAAGCAGGAGAATCACAGCCGGCGCTTTGAGGTGGGCATCAAAAGGAAAGACGGCACGATTATGGATGCCAGCATTTCCGCTTATTTCGCCGAAGGGGAAGGTCAAATCTTCTGTGTTGCCCATGATATCAGTGAGAGAAAAGCGCTGGAGCGCCAGAAAGAAGAGTTTCTCTCCATGGTCAGCCATGACCTTAGAAGTCCTATCACGTCTTTGATTCTGACCTTCGACATGTTTATCCAGGGGGCTCTTGGTGAACTCAATAAGAATGGGGCGGCGCTGGCCAATACCAGTCGCAAAGACCTGGATCGATTGAATCGTCTGATCAATGATCTTCTCGATGCGGATCGTCTTGAAAAGGGCAAGATGGAGATTCGGAAAGAAGGCATAAGCAGTTTGGAACTTCAGGAAATGGTGTTGCAATCGGTGGCACAGCAGGGCAGCAAGCGAGGCATAGAGATAAAGTCGACCTGGCCCGAGATTACCATCAACTGTGACAAAGATAGGATTGTTCAGGTTCTTGTCAATCTTTTGAATAATGCCATCAAGTTCTCGCCCGATGACTCAGCAATTGAGATGAACTTGCTTTTGAAAGAGGGAGAGTTTCTAGTCGAAGTCAAGGATAGAGGGCCCGGTGTCGAGGCCTCGGAGCTTGAGCGTATTTTTGAGAGATTTCGTCAGGTTCCCGGCACCCGCGGAGGCTCAGGTCTGGGTCTGGCAATCTGCAAGGCTTTAGTGGAAGCCCATGGTGGTGAGATCGGTGCCGAAAGTGAGCCGGGTGAAGGATCGCGCTTCTGGTTTAGTTTGCCACGGTAGTTCTTTCTTCGGCAGTTTTTTTGTTGGGCATTCTCTATTTGTCATCTCCGACCTGCCCAGAGGCTATCCCAGAGGCTATCCCAGAGGCTATCTATGATCCGGGTTTCAGGGGTAGTAATCTTCTCAAAAGGGTATAAGAGACTGGCAAGCGTATTTTTATAGGCAGATAGGCAGGAGGTCATGGCAATGGGAAATGGCGACGGAGCGCAGTTCGGAGAGTCCCTTGAGCTGTCGGGAGACGTCAATGTTGGTGGGGCTGATGCATCGCCCTTTCATCGAGAA
>JAUIJG010000406.1 GCA_030431355.1 bacterium | reverse complement strand
CAAAAATTCTCTGGCTGGGGATTCACTGGAATATACTTTCTCCTCCGGTATCGGCATTAGAAGCGTCTCGGACTTTACCCTGGTAAGGTCCGACATGAATTCTTGGAAGGTGGCATATCTGGTGCCTGCGTCTTTTGCCAGGCATTTTTCGATGATCTCTTGAAGCTCTATCAGTGCCTCTTTCAAGATGGCACTATCAGGCTCTTCCATATATTTGCTCAGAGCCGGCAGGGGCGCATCGGCATGGAGTTTCATGAGTGCCATAATAGAATCCGCTTCGTAGGGCAGACGGCCGGTCAAACATTCAAACAACAGGCAACCGAGGGAATATATCTCTGACCGGACGTTGGCTTTCTCGCCTCTGCCTATCTCCGGGCTCATATAGGCGGGGCTACCGGCGATACTACCGGTGCTCTCAAATCCCGGTCCCTGGTCCACCCGTAAATCGGCAAGACCAAAGTCGATTATTTTAATTTCGTTCGATTTGGCGTTCGAGCAGGCAATAGGATTTGCATTCGAATTTGAATAAGAGTTCGAGTTTGAATTAGCGTTCGAGGCGACCATGATATTGCTCGCTTTTATATCCCGGTGCAAAACGCCCTTTTCATGGGCATGATCCAGGCCCCGGCATACTTCTATGACAACATCTATCGCCTGGGATATGGAGAAGCCGCCATCTTCGATACTCTCTTTGAGAGTATTTCCCTGGATATAGTCCATTACAAGATAAGGCTCGCCCGCCTCGGTTACACCAAAGTTCAGGACATTGACGATATTTGGATGGCTGAGCTTCCCGGCGGCTCTGGCTTCCTTCTGAAAGCGGACCAGCTTTTTGTCATTCTGCTGCGCCCTGGGCAAAACTTTTATCGCCACTTTCCTTTTGAGAACCGTGTCCTCGGCGGCAAATACCAGCCCCATTCCCCCGGCTCCGAGCAGCGATGGAGAGCTGTAACGCCCCAGAAGTTCCACCGGAAATTGTTTATCACTGCCTAGCATGATCTGAGCTTACAACAAAATCGCCCCGATCACACCTGTGCCATCAGTCCCATGCTCCAGCGCCCGATATTATGCGCCGGTCTTCACCCATAGCTCTTTTGGACCACGCAGGGCAAAAGGCATCCGGATTTTTATGTCTTCGGTCTTGAGGGCAAGATCAGGGAAACGTTCGAAGAGGGTGGCGATGGCGATCTCGCCTTCTGCTTCTGCCAGGGAAGAGCCCAGGCAATGGTGAATGCCGTGGCCGAAAGCGACATGCTTCTTGGTATCGCGGGTAATATCGAAGGAGTTGGCGTTTTCAAACACCTCCGGGTCACGATTCGCCGCTCCCAGCAGCAAAATGATCATGTCTCGCTCGCCTATCTCCTTGCCCCTCAGCTCTGTCTTTTCGTGGGCAAGGCGGCGCACAAGCTGCACCGGACTTTCATATCTTAGAGTTTCAGTGATGGCGCCTTTTACAAGCTCCGGATTCTCTTTCAAGAGTTTGAGCTGATCTTCGTTGGTGAGCAAACAGCGGGCGGCATTGCCGATAAGATTGACCGTGGTTTCGTGCCCGGCGACAAGAAGCAAAATGCAGTTGTTGAGCAACTCTTCTTCGGTGAGCTTTTGCCCGTCTTCTTCCGCCGCCACAAGAGCGCTGATAAGATCGTCTTTGGGATTCTTGCGGCGCTCGTTCACCAGGGGCTTGAGATAGTCCATCAGCTCATCGGTTACTTTGTTCGCCTTCATCATATGCTTCATGCTCATGGAAGGTTCCAGGGACTCGGTCATGGACGTGGACCATTTGTGGAACTTGTCCCGGTCGCTGGCGGGCACGCCCAGCATCTCGGCGATTACCGTCACCGGTAGCGGGAAGCAATAGTCCGCCACCAGATCGAACTCTTCTTTATCCTTGACCTCGTCCAATAGATGCTCGGCAATCTCTTTGATGTGGTCGCGCATTCCGTTGACCATGGAAGGCGTGAAAGCCTTGTTGACCAGAGAACGCAGGCGAGTATGGTCCGGCGGGTCCATGTTGAGCATCCACTTCTTGCGGGACTCGGTGAGCTTGCGGACCGGCGGAATGATTTTGGTAAGGGGATTGACCTGCTTCCAGCGCTGGAGTCCCTTTTCATAGCTAAGGGTCTTGAGGATGCCGTAGACATCGTCAAAGCGGGTGACGATCCAGTATTTGCCGCTCTCGCTCCAGAATACCGGCTCTTCGGTACGCATGCGGTCGAAGGTCGGGTATGGGTCCTGGAGAAACTCTGGGTCGAGGGGCTTCAACGGATCGGCTAATTTGGTACTTTGCTTGGACATGATCACTCTCCTGCTATGAAAGGAGTTGGGTTAGGAAGGGTTGGGTTAGTTGCGGCCTGGTTAGGCAGGGTCGGGTTCGGTTGTGTAATGGCTGCCGGCTAAATCGATAAGCTAGTCTAGCTCATATGGCAGCGGGTTTAATTAAATGCGGATGCCTGGTGGTAGTACTACGGAACAGTTTATCCGAGCAAAGACGATGGATTTGATTGGGCGTAAAATAAAAGTGAATAGAGATTGCTTGCAGGCGAGTTGATATATCAGGGTTGTTGAGAAGCAAAAGGAGAACTCAGGTTAGATTGTGAAGAGAAACATGGCCCTGGTAGCAATAGTAGTTTGTGCTTGTTCCGTTCTCGGTGGCATCTACTATACAGATGCAGAAGAGGCCGTTCTCAAAATTATTGATGGCAGAATCTTGATTGAGCCTGACTTCCTAGCGCGCTTTGAGTACGCATACGAAAAAGACCCGGAGTATTTTCAAAATCTTGGAATAACTAGAGTACCCAATCATCTTGGTCTTAACTTTCAAGTTAAGGAGACCAAGCAAATCATTGTTGTCGAAACTATGGGCCCGGATCAGTACATGATAGGTCTTGGGATCAAAGACGGGAAGCCCCAGGTGAAGTACTTAGATAGTATCGAAGCAAACAAGCTCTTCGATAGTTTGGCTTTTCCAGATAGGTTCACCAGGGCTCAAAAAAAGCGGGAGATTACAAGCAGAGTCTTCGACCTTGTAGGGGACCCAGGTTCGTAACTTCTATTTAGAGTTGATCGATGTTTTTCATGACAGTTTTGATGAATTGGGGATCCTGTGATCAAGTTGTGAATTGTTGGTATTGGTCTTGGTGTTGCTTGACTCTTGTTGTGGGGTGGATTAATCCCCTTGGCTAAGCAAGCCTTGCTAGCAAGTGGGTTGTAGGAGTCCTTGGTGCCCGGAATTCCTGAACTAGTGGCAAGATTTCGGAATCAGGATCGGCTATGTTCCCGGTGATACCGTCAATATGTATTCACCCAGTTGGGTTATGGTGGCGGTGTCTCTAGTCACTGTATATGATGCTTACTATATCCAGTAGAGATACTAGCCGCGGATGCAAATTTCGCTTCCTGGCTTCTTGGCTAGTTCTTCTATGCAAGGACTAGATACTATTGTTTGAATGCCGTAAACGTTTGTCTGCTATGGGGTTCGAGGAGGGCCCCGTATGTGGTGCGGTTAGCGATGCCATCAATATGTATTCGCCCAGTTGGGTTACGAAAGTGGTGAATTAAGGCTGTGAGGATTAATCCCCGTCATGCCTAGTCCTTCTTCTGCTTGTCCTGGACTTAGTTCTGGGCTTAGTCCTGGGCAAGGTAACGAAACCGCCATCGATACTGCTTTTAATACCGGCATTTAACAGAAACCTAGCGCAGCAGACATTGTCTTGGCACCATGATTACTTCCACGAACTGGCTCAGAAAGCCAAACTATTTCGGTAGTAGTGATATTTCGATTGAGACGAATTTGGGAAATTGCTCTGCGCTAAGTTTTCGCTTTCGTTTATAATTCAGCTGTTGGTGCCGTTTTCAAGCGCCTTGCGTCGATGCTGTAAACCAACAGTTTGTTAACTGTGCAATCGCCAGGAAAATTCGGGCACAAACTTATATGTTGAGTTATATTGTTATTAATCGGGTCGATTGTATGCAAGTCGACCTGGCGCAACAGACGGAAATTAAAAATTGATATGCCGGCCGGCAGTTTTATAAGTTGCAATTACCACAAAGCAAAACTAAATAAAACAGGAGCGAACTCCGATACCGACCAGCTAAGACTACTATGCCCTAATTCAGCCAATTTTTCTAGCACTCGAAAGAGCCATATTGGACCACCCGGGTGATAGATGACGCATATCCAGCACCCTGTTTGATTTCAGGGAGCCGCCGCATACTAATTGGCAAGGGGCGCCGTAGTCTTAGGAGCGATGACCGAGTACATGCTATTCGGTCAAGCCGCATTACCTGCATCAACGCAACCAAATTCAAAAGAGGCTCTTCAAGAATTGAATGAGCCAAAATAGAAAGTAAAACCGAATGACCGAGACAAAAGCGAACGCAGCCGAGCGTCTTTTCGGCATCGATGTTTCGCACCATCAAGGTGCCATCGACTGGGCAAAGGTGAAAGCCGCCGGTGTCAATTACTGCTTCATGAAAGCCACCGAAGGCTCTACCTTCAAGGACAAGCGCTTCGACTTCAACTGGAACCAGGCGAAAGCGCACGGAATCATCAGGGGCGCCTATCACTTCTTCCGACCGAACGCGCCAGTTGATCGTCAGGTCGACAACCTGGTGAGCAAAGTCGGCAAACTGGAAGTGGGCGACCTGCCGCCGGTGCTTGATGCCGAGGTGCCGTCGAGCTGGACCCGCTTCTCCCTGAGCAAGCGCCTGGGCATGGTGGAAGACTGGATGAAGGGCGTGGAAGAG
>JAUIJG010000405.1 GCA_030431355.1 bacterium | reverse complement strand
CTTATCAAATTTTTGGACTCAAGTACACAATTCAGATGCATGGCTATAACATAGCTGGTGGAGCAGCGGCCGGAGCGCTTCTGGCGACCGGTTTTGCGATTATGCGAAAAGGTCCCAAGGCGACCCTGGAGCCTGGCGATGATTTGAACATGCGGATCAATACTGATTTGCTCATTCCTATCGCCCAGAAGCCTTCAATCCATAAAAAAGGACCACCTGAAGTAGAGGGTCTCAATATCCGCATCCTCAAGATGAAGAAGAAGAGAGACGGACTGGGCAACAAAGTACTCTTCCTTGATTTGAGCGTAGATAACAGCACTTCCAAAAGATTTAAATCCATCGACCTGTTTGCCGAGGACTCCAACGGAAACAGGAACGCTCTTTCCTCGGCTGGTGGGTTTGAAGAGACTATCTCCTTCGAGATAGAGCCGCACAGTTTGAGACGATTGAAGATCTGCTTTACCCTGGAGTGGCCAAAGTTACCCCATAAGTTAGTCTGGTTGGACCATCACACCAGGCAGCCCGTTCATGTGATGCCGCTCTTCTAGTTGCAATAATTAAATCTGCCCGATCCGCCTACGTGTTTTTACGAAACCTTTATTGACACAGGGTTTTCCAGCATTCATAGTATAGGGACAGTGGTAAACCGTAGACTCGGTTTTGACAGAACCCCGAGTAAACAGGACCGATGGTAGTGTTTCTATCGGAAAATAAACCACAAAGCTCTGATAGCCGTCTAGAGCAAACACGTTCGACAAATTCAATTAAATAAAATTGCATGGTTGTTTTTGCGGTACCACTTGTGGTGCCAGCATCCGTGTGAGTCGACTGGCATCTATATGATCATGCTTGGCATGAGCCCCATTTCACCCCTATCGTTTAGTAAGCGAAGTTTATTATGACCTGCCAGCTACCACCCGATAATATAAGCCTGGATAAGCTTTTTTTCGTGTCCGCTGATCTTAGCTCAGACCGCAGCTGTGATCGCGAAATTCTATCCGAAGCAGTGGCTGCCATTGCCGACGACAGGTTGAATAGAAGTTTGCAAGTAGAATTGTATGACCCTGGCGTTGCCCGGGTCAGTCGTCTGTTTTCCGGAGACTCCCTGGCTTCCTGGTTGATTAGAGCCGCCGCCCTGGTTGAAGATCAAGAAGTGGCAGAAGCCTATGAACTGGCCGCCAGCCGTAATCTGTCGGTTATTGATGTACTGAAAGAATGCGGGCGTCTCAGTCACTCCGATGTGATGCTTGTTAATCAAGCGGAAGCCCTGGTGATGGAAGGTCTTATTTATAGAGGCTTCGCTGCCGCGGCGCTGAAGCTGGCCTCCAAACAATACATAGACTTCACGGAAGCTCTCACCGCCCTGGATGTTCATCCGAAGAATCCATTTTCAAAGTCACCACTCTTTTTACTTCTTAGTAGAATCGAGCTGGTGGATGAAGAGACACTTTTGATTGCCAGGCGAGAAGCTCTCAGCAAAGGCATTACCGTGGGCTGGAGTTTGATAAAGAATGATCATATCGACGAACAGCTGTTGAAGGTTTTATTGGAAGCGATTTTCTCTATCCGTGATAGACGGATAGGTGAATCTGAAGTGGTATCAACCACGATACTGGCTCTATCCGCCAGGGGCGAAGGCTCGAATAGTCCGGAGGCTCATCTGGTCAGAGAGCTTGACCTTTCCACCCTGGATCGAGCTTTTGGAAACCTACTTCTTGCCTCATCATCTATCGGCATTGAGGAGCTTTTGTTTTGTGCTGAAGTTGCCATATCCGAGGCTCAGTCGCTAGAGGCCGTGGTCAATAATTTTGAGATTGTAGAAGGGAATGTTTTAAACGGAGCTTGCCAGCTGGCAAGGATGTTGTGCGCCAAGAAGATTTCCGCCAGGGACTGCACAATTATGCTCTCCAAATTAAAGAGCACCGGTAGGCCTCTCTCGGAACTTCTTAGCCAGATTAAACCCGGTCAGGATGATTTCGGTGCAGGAGCTAGTCCCCTGGATTTCGCCAACAATCAATCCATTTCTTCTCTGCAAGCCAGAACTGCCTGAAATACAGGCTAGTCAGCCTTTCTATATGTAAGCCTATAAGAATTTATATGCCTGGGTATAAATACTATCCAGGATGTTTTAGCTAGGCTGGAGTTATGAAAGAGAGTATAGAAGAGTTGTTGAAAGCCTTTGTGGCGCGGTTCCGGGAGAATAAGGAAGATGATTCCCAGTTCTCCAGAGAACGGCTGAAACAACTTCAAGAAAAATACAAAATAGAAGATCTTCCCGACGCTGACCATTTCGCAGAGGCTGAAGAGAAATGCGAATTCGATGGCGGAAGTTTTGCTTTCGATACAGCTGAAGAACGTCAATCCGGAGTTGTCCGCTGGTGTGGAAACGCGGATAGATTTATGGATCAGAAAATCCGGGCTCATAACGAACTGGGCGGCCAGGGTCAGTTGTTTGAAATCGATCCCATGGAGAAGTTACCAGACTAAAAAAAAGAAGCCCGCCCCCGAGCTTCTTCCTTTTTTTAGCCTGTCTGTCTGAGCAATCCCTCAATTGCTCAAGGCTATTTATGCTGCCATCAGAGCAACATCATACTTTAATCTGACAAAGTCATATTCGACTCTAATCGATACCGTGTTTTCGGTGGCAAATTCAAGTCTTACTCTACCGAGGCTTGAAGTACTGTATTCACTCCAGTGCTTGGGCACGGAAACGATTACATTTTCCGGACCCCATTCCTCTACATATGCCTTCAGTACCTGGCATAGTTGATCTTCGTCGGATGGGTTTCTAAACATACTCATTACTTGTTGCCTCTTCAATTCTCTGGAGGTGTCTTACGGCTTGTACAGTAAGATTAAGCTCCAGAGCCAAGATCAGCAATTGGGGATTTTCCCCCCGCCTACGTATATTTCCCATGAACCGGACAAGTTTTTAGAGGCTGAGACCCAGAGAGGCTGTTTCTATTTGGGATTCCGGCTCTGACTCCGGTAGTTCGAAATACTGAGGATCTATTTTTGAGGCACTGTACCAGCGGCTCATTCCGCCTTCATTTGGAAGCACCACCACAATATCACTTCCTAAGATTGCACCGTATTTGATTACAACAGGCCAGTTCTTTACCAGAGGGAGGTCTTCTTTCAGCAGGCTCAAGGCGGCGTTGCTTACCCTTGTGTGGTTAAGGTTCAACTGGGCGTGGCGGCAATCTTCTAGTTCTCCGTTCAACGTATAGCGGACGCGCCAACCTTTGTCCTTGAGCACCGAGGAAAGAAACTCCGCGTATTCTTTCATCGGTCGAGCGCACTTGAGAGAGATACGAATGCGCTTCCGCTTCACATCATTCATGCTGCTTCGCTCTGCCAGCCGGTGGCGCCCTGAATGGGAAGTTACTCCCAGCTTTTCAAAAATTGCCCTGGAGCCTCTCTCTGAAAGAACAAGGTAGTTGATTTCATCAATGTTTTCGCTGTGTCCCGGCAGGGTTGCCGTGAGCAAATCTTTTGTTTTTAGGTCCTTACCGAAGGAAAAAATCTGAGCAATCTCTTCGATGGTCAGATCCGTATTGATACTGTCATAACCAATTTGAATCAGTTGGGGGGCTTTCAGCAAAATGGCAGGGTCTTTTACTTTGTCGAGAGCCTGTCTCATGAACCATTGTTGCCTTTCCATTCGCCCTATATCGGCTTTGGCATCGTGCCTGAATCTCAGGTATCCTACCAACTCTTTAGCTTCCAGGGTCTGTTCGCCCGGTTTGAGATCGATGTCCAGATGAGCGGTGCGGTCGTGGTAGTGCATTTCCTTTTCAACCACAACCTTGAAAGGACCGAGCAGAGCAAACAGCTCCGTGAGTCCTCGGGTGTCGACCACCGCGTATCTGTCGATGGGGACGTCAAAGTTTTCTTTTACTGTCCTTACCGCTAGCTTCGGACCTCCAAGCGCATGGGCAGAATTTATTTTGTTGACGCCATGTCTTGGTATAGCGACCCTACTGTCTCTGGGAATCGATACTATTGAAACTTTGTCCTTTTCCGGGTCCAGGCTGACCAGCATCATGGTGTCGGATCTGGTGCCGGAATATCGCTCGGCATCGTCTCCATTCCAGTCTACGCCCATAACCAAAATATTCATCTTCTCTTCCAATCGAGGAAGGGAAGGCATGGCGCCAAGTGCTTTTTTCAGGGCTTCTGAAGTGGCTTCCTGGACCTGGGTACCAAATGAGCCGGTATCTTCCGAGCCGTTAGCATTGTTTGCCGCAAGATAGCCGTTTTGATGATTCGCAAAAAGATAGATGATACCAAATACAGTTATGGTGCTGACCGCCACGATGAAAGCGGTGATGCTTCCGTTCGGTTCGGTTTTCAGCTTCCTGATTTTATCTGGTTTTAGGCTTCCCAAGGCAGTACCTCAGCCTGACTGGACGCCTCATACTACCAGCTCCAGTAATATTTAGCCTTACAAAAGGTTTGACAAGTAATAATCCAAGATGTAAAAAATCTAAGACTCGGTTTTACAGATATCTTCTTTGCCCAGGTCTTGCTCGTCCAACTCCAATTGCACTGTACTGTGGTGGATTTCGAACTTTTCCAGTAGAACGGATTTGATCTCTGCCAGGATTCTTGGCTGAGCGTTTTTGTCGTTCACGATCACGTGGCCGGCCATGGCATGGTGGTCGGAGGTGAGGGTCCATACATGTAGGTCGTGTATGCTTTTGACACCGTCTATGGCGCTTATGGCAGTGTACATCTCTGACAAATTTATATGGGAAGGTGTTCCTTCCATCAGGATATGGGTGCATTCGGAAAGTAAGAGCCA
>JAUIJG010000404.1 GCA_030431355.1 bacterium | reverse complement strand
CGTTGATACCACCTTCACCCTGGATGGGCTCAAGGATAACAGCGGCCGTAGTTTCATCAATAGCCTCTTCGAGAGCTTCCACATCACCGTACTGAACATGCTTGAATCCATTCAGCAGCGGCTCGAAAGGTTTACGGAAGACATCACGACCGGTGGCGGAAAGGGCGCCCATGCTTACTCCGTGATAGGAATTGCGAGTCGAAATAATCTCGGTCTTTCCGGTGTAGAGGCGAGCCAACTTGATTGCACCTTCAACCGCCTCGGTACCGCTGTTACAGAAGAATGAATACTGTAATCCTTCCGGAGATATGGACGCAAGTTGCTTAGCCAGATGAGCGGACCAGGGGTTGATCAACTCCTGACTGTGCAAACAAACTTGATCCAACTGATTTTTAACAGCCTCGATCACTCGCGGATGGCGGTGTCCGATGTTGAATATCCCGTAGCCTCCCAGACAGTCAAGGTATCTGCGACCTTTATTATCATAGGTGTAAACGCCGGAATCTCTAAACTCAACGGCACCTTCGGCTCCACTGAGCTTTTGTCCGAACGCCGGGTTCAAATAATTGATTGAATTATATAGAGCATCCTCCGCGATTTCGCGATAGTGATCTTTCGAAACTTTGTCACTCTTAGCGGACTCGGGTAGATACTTCTTTTCGATAGCCATGACTTCAATGTCCTTCTTTTCTGCTTGATAACCACGAATAAATAATCGGAGATACTCCTTTGGTTAACAGCGCAAGATAAGCGCATCCCAAAATGAGCTCCGGGTGTTTAAGCTGGCTAAGCTACAGCAGGGTGTGAATTTTGCATTGAGCGAAAGTGAGAATCAGGCTACAACTATGGGGTAAATCGCTATCCATATTGTCTATTTGCCTCTCCTGTGCCGAATCATTGAGCCCGTTTATAAGGAAACTCAGCTTGTTGATGGGTCAGCTGATACCACTACCAATAGCAGCAGGCTCGATCCGTCTCTGTCTATTGCTAACCCTAATGTACCCAGGCCGGCAATAACCAAGCAATGTGCACAGTATCCAAAAAACACATCGATTATTTGTCCACTGTGTCTAAGGGAACCGTATGAGCAGAATTCAATAAAATCAGGCTTTTCGCCCTGAAATCAAGAGGGCAACGGCGTTTTCAAGAGATCGTGCTCGACGGAACCTTATCAAATTCAAAGCTAATTATTACAAGACTAATAGGAACAATCTTTCTAAAGCCGGGGTCATGGGTCATAATTATGGGATCATCGGGTCTTATGGCGGTTTCTGCCAAATCAATACAGCCAAGCCTAACTCGTTCAAAGTATCTTCTAACTACGGTTACGCAAGACTTCGATGATTGAACCAAAGAGAGGGACTTCCTTTTGAAGCGAATTTATCTAGCTGCTGCTCTAACCCTGACCTTAACCAATTTCGCCACCGCACCAGCCCGGGCGGATAATCCCCTTATCCCGGACAACTTGATTGGCAAATACTATGAGGGAGTCTCCTATTTCAAATCAGGAGACCTGGAAAGAGCTATTAGAGCCTTCCGTCAGGTGGTCCTCAGCGCCCCTAGAGATGCCCTGGCAAGATTGAGCTACGCAGCAGCGCTGCATCAAAACGGAGAGATTGAAGACGCGATAGCCGAGTACCGAAGAGCCATCGCTTTGAGACCCGGAGACGCCTTCGCCAGAGAGAGCCTGGGACTGCTCCTCCAGGGACAGGGGCAGCTGGACGAAGCCATTCATCAGTTCAACGAAGCTATCAAACTGAAGCCGGATGTTCCTCTATTGAGGCTCAACCTGGGCATAGCCCTGAGAGTGAGAGGGCAACAAGATGCCGCAATCCAGCAGCTCAATCAAGTTATCGCTGCATACCCAGACCATCTCAAAGCTCGTTCGCACCTGGGAGCAGCCTATCAGGACAAAGGCAACTATAAAGAAGCGATAGATCAATACAGCAAGATCCTTGCCTACCAGCCGGATAACTTCTCTATTCAATACAACCTGGCAAACTGCTTTCTGCACACCAAACAGTATTCAAAAGCTATCGCGGCTTTCCAACGCGCTGCTCAGATTGACGATAGCGTTCCCGACACCCACGCCCTGCTCGCTTCTGCCTATACCAAACAAGGTAAGTATCAAAAATCAGCAGAAGAGCTGAAGAAAGCCATTTCACTGAAGAGCGACAACTATGAGTGGCACTCTCAGCTTGGTGATGTTCTGACCAAATTGAAAGGTTATGACGAAGCCATAGTTCAGTACGAGAAAGCTCAAAAATTGAATCCCCAGGATGCAGAAAGTGGCTACAACCTGGGTTACCTATACCAGCTAACCGGCAACCTTCCCAAGGCGGCAAACCAGTTTCAGCACGTACTTCGAATAGACCACAACAATTCAAACGCGCACTATAACCTGGGTATCATTCACCAGCGCCAGAAGAATTTCACCGCATCAAACCAGGAGTTTGAGCAATCGCTAAAGCTCAACCCAAAAGACGGTCAAGCTCTTATCAATATGGGTCGTAACGCCCTACTTCAAGATCAGCTTTCGAAAGCGGTGGCATATTACCGACAGGGCATCAGCATAGAGCCCTCGGATGCTTCAGCATTTCAGGAATTGGGCTCAGCTTTGCTCAAACTCAAAGACTATAGCGGCGCAAGATCAGCCCTTGAGTCGGCACTAAATCTGGCACCATACGATCAGAAAACTCTGGTTGCCCTCGTGGAGTTATACGAAGCAGAAGGTCAGCCTCAGCTGGCTGAAGTCACCTTGAGAAAACTATTGGCTCGCACACCAGAAAACACTAAATTGATTGCGATGCTGGCTAATAACCTTGAAGTACAGGGTAAATATGACCAGGCAACTCTTCTCTACCAGAAGATCATCATCATAAATCCAAGGTCCCATGAAGCATACAATGACCTCGGACTTGCCCTTCAACGACATAACGATCTCTCCAGCGCCATGGCTCAGTACAGAAAAGCGCTGGAGATAAAGCCTGATTTTGTCCAAGCTCATATCAATCTCGGTAATGTTTTCCTGAATATGGAGAACTACAATGATGCGGCAAATGAATACAAACGGGCGATCGAACTGAAACCTGAAGATGCTCTTGCGCACTATAATCTCGGTCTTGTTCTCACCAAGTTGAATGACTTTGACGGAGCGATGCAATCCTATCGTAGAGCAACAAAATTGGCACCTGATTATGGCAACGCCTACTATGCCATGGCACTTTTGATGCAAGCCAGCAACGATCTGACTGGTGCTACAGAATCTTTCGAAAAGTATCTCAGTCTTGAACCAACTGGTTCCTATTCCGCCCAAGCTCGAGAAAGTCTGGCGAGATTGAAAGATCCCCTCAACCCTGTACTTCCAGGAGATGAACAAAATGGTGTAGGCTCCACCGAGAATGTGGCTGACACTAATTCTGGTAGCACCGAGAGTCAAACAAACTCCCATGTCAGTGATGATAGCTCAGCGGAAATAGATACTGCAGCCAATACCTATGTCGAGCCGACCACAGACATCAACACCAGGACAGAGTTCACCGGCAGACCGATTGCCAGTCCACCCCAGGCACCGTCATTCAACGAACAGAATGCGCCAGTTCCCAGTGTGGCTCCCCATGTGATAGAGCGTCCCCCGGTGGCCAACACCGTTCCCTCTCCTGGCGTGCCAACACAACCAGTTGTTCAAGCACAACCGGCGGTCCAAGCTCCACAATACACCAATACCGAATCAGCACCAACAAACCCGGGCCGCATAGTAACTAACGGCGCCGATGCTAACAGCGGCACATCCGCTCCTCCTCTAAGGAAGGCGGCGCCAATGGATACCCAGTCTGTCCAACAGCTTCTAAGACCAGCCATCAAATCTACTACTGACGGCTCCGGAACGCTTTAGACTCCGGGATTCTTAAGAGTTCTAGAGTGGTTTAGGGTTGAGGGGAAATTTAATCAGCTTCCTTGAAAGCTTTGATATCAGTGGCGTTTGGCAGCAGAATCATGGTTCCTGCCGGGAGCGTATTCACATGCTCTTGCTTGTAGATATCGTACAACTGTTCAAAAAGCGGCTTGTTGATCTCGTATATTAAAGGAGCCAGACTCTCATCATTTAGCTTGACCACAGCTATATACTCAGGTGTATCACCTTCCTGCACGATATACCATTTTCTGGGCTCTTCAGATAGAGAGGCACTTTTGGAGCTGGACTCCCGCAGAAAGTTGTTAGTATCTTCAGCGGTATCAGTGGAATCAACGGAATGCTCTGAATCAAACCTCGAATCTGTCGATATACTCTCTTCCGAATTCTCCAATTGGTAATTGATAGCCACATGTTTTGCAGAGCTTCCGAAAGCGATCATCTGCTGAGAACTGTGCCCTCGCATAACTTTGTAACTACCTGACTCAGTTATCTCCGGAGTAAAAGATCGTCTGGGAGTAGCGTATCTAAGACCGGCCAGAACCTCCCTAATAGAAGCTCCCCTGGCTTGCTGCATTCCGATATAAATTGATATCAAATGAGCACCTTCAATTACACGCGCTCCATCGAGTCGCTGATCGAGAGACCGAGAGAACCCGCCCTTCAAAGTTCCCCTGACCAGCAAGTCGCGAAGAATTAAACGCCCTTCCCTTCCCTCAATAGAGATCTTGCCCTTGTCCCCCTCAACTCTGCTCTTCGCATTATCGCTCTCTACTTTTGAAGGCTTTGATGCATTCAAATCAAAATCCGGCGATTGAAGAGGTTGGCGCTCAGCAGTGGGACGAGTGGAATTTGTCTCTGGTAAAGGACAGCAAGAAGATGATATCCGCACGCTCTTCGTCGTGGGGG
>JAUIJG010000008.1 GCA_030431355.1 bacterium | reverse complement strand
TGTGCCGCTCTTGTTGGCCATCACCTTCGACACCAGAGCGGAGTACTTGGTGCTGATATCGTCCTTATCAAACTGCTGATAGACATAGAACCCGAAAACTTCTTTGTAGTAGTCGACCCAGAAGTCCATCTTCTCCACTTCCACGTTGCCTACAATGTGATCTATGCTGGCCAGCCCGACCCCTTCTTTGTTCTTGCTTTCAACTGCTTTGAAGCCAGGGGCGAAGGCACCTTTATAGTCTTTTCTCTCGATGAACTTATGAATGGTATCACCGTAGGTGTATACCGAACCGCAGATGTACTTTCCATCTTCATCTTCCAGCTCTTCGATGGCTCTATGTAGTTTTGCTCCCCGTTTAAGGGCAGTTTCATGAGCTTTTCTAGCGTCTCTAACCCTGAATCCAACAGCTTTCACACCATCGCCATGCTGTTTGGCGTGCTCCGCGATTTCGCTCTCGGCGGTGAGAGCACCACTCAAAACGATCTGTACACTTCCCTGACGCATCACGTAGGAGACATGGTCACGGTCTCCGGTTTCCAGACCTCGATAGGCGATTAGATCAAAACCGAAACCCTTGCTGTAGTAGTAGCTGGCTTGCAAAGCGTTACCGACATAAAATTCGACATGGTCGAACCCGTCTACTTGAATTTCTTCGACGCTAGCATCGGTTGCCTGGCGCTCCACTATCTCCTTGACCATTGGTAGAACCTCTCTGAATCAGGGTTTATGTATTATTTGAACCCATTTTACGACAGTAAGTTCTATAAGTCATACTTCTTAAGGAGCATTTTCGCTTCTTGATTATTAGGATACTTTGATATAACTCGGTGCAATACACGCGCTCCCCGTTTCTTAGAAGTCTCATCAAAGTCTTCTAATTTAGCGAGAACAGCAAGGACCTTATCCGTAGGTTCTCCTGCGTCAAGCATCGCTTCAGCCATTCCGCTGCGCACGGACGCCAAAAGGGATTTCATTCCCTGACGATCAAATTCGCCCACCGCTGTTTCCAAGCGCTTCTCAAGCTTTTCGTAATAAACTATCGATCCTTTCGCGTCACCGGACTTACGCAGTGACTCAGCCAGTTTATAGGTCTGTACCGAACTGAATTCATTCACGCTATGGGCTTTTCTATAGTGCACCACAGCCCCTTTGCTGTTTCCAAAAAGTTCTTCCACCTGACCCATCATCATCTGAATCGTTGATATGCCGGGATGTTCCTCATCCAGCTTGCGCAGGATTTTGAGAGCACCTTCTTTGTCCTTTTTAACGGCGGCCAGCTTCCAGGCTTCTCTTATCTCTTCGACCACAGCCATCTCTTCTTGCATGTTAGCTTTGGCCGTGGTGGTGCTGATACCGTCTCCAGCGCCAGGATGACTGGTCCTGGAGTATTTTAAATCAGCAAGATGGTTGTTGCCCCGATGAACGTTCGTGCTGCAAGAACAAAGAGCAATTGCAGCCAGGGTGAGGGTGACTCCGTATCCAAATCTCAAATTCATCTAAATTTTGCCTGTTCTAGCGCTTCAGCGATGCATTACCAAAGTTATCATCTTTTTGAATAGAGGAAGCGGCCAGACCCCGTTTTATAGATTCTTCAGGAAGGGGAGGATCATTATCCGATGCGATTGAATCCTGAGTTCCAGTGCTCCTTCCAGCATGACTATCCCTTGCTTTTGCTTGCAAGTACCGAATTCTGGCATGAACTTTCTGTTTATATTTCGGCGGCACCGCATCCAGGAAAACTATGTCGACCAGGGATCGGCTGGCATGATAAAAATCCCCCTGGGCTTCAAGCAGTTCCGACAGAGCAACCCGAAGCATAAGCTCCTTAGGCTTGGTGATTTTCAGGTGTTCTAATCTTCTGGTAGCTTCCTTAAGAAGTTTGGCGTCTTTACAGTGCTTGGCAAGCAAGTGATAAGCCACATAGTAGGAGGCGTCGACATCCGTTACCGCCATTAACTGGTGGTTTGCCTCTTTCTTCTTGCCCATCTTTCTAAGGGTTTCAGCGTACTCTAAACGAAAAGCCGGGTTCGCTGGATTCGCCTCAGCTTTCTCCAGGGAGAGCTTCAAATCTTCCATGGTTGGAGCAGCTTCCTGACCCGATACGGCAGAAACTCCGCCCACAGACAAGATCAGAACTGCTGTTAGAACTGAATTGCTAAAAAGATGTTTTTTCGACCTGGCTGCCATAGTGCCCCCGGAATCTACATAATCAGCTTAGCGGTTATACAAAGATAGCGCTTGAATTGTCAATAATGCGCTAGCCTTTCCTTATTAAAATTCGACAGTGTCCTTCTTCAAAAGCCTGGTTCTCCTCAACCACATGGCCTTCTTGAACCACGGATTTGCTCACGCTTTCGACCGGTTCTCCCTGGTCAAGCAAAACTTCAACTTTTTCCCCTGATGACATTTTGTCCAGGAAAAGCTGGGTTTTGACAAAATTCATAGGACAGGCAACGCCTCTTAAGTCCAGGGTTTTCAACTCTGCCATTGTCCTTCCGTTTCCTTGCGGCATCATCTCTGCTTACTGTGTGCTTGTCGCTTTATTGAGGCAGTCAGCCGCCGGAGTATGACTGAGGACTAACTAAATTTCTTCAAAGCATACGGAAGGATAACACCCTTTCGGAGAGGGACAGTAGGAATCGTCCAAATACTTAATCCACTGACTCTTAAAACATTCTCGCGAATAGATATATACCTTCAGATCTCCAAGCATCTCGTCAGGCTCTTTTCCATTCTCTTTGGCAAGACAGTGGAGACAGAGCAAACTCTCGGTAAATCCCAGAGCCATATTTAAAACCTGTTGCCGAAGACAGAGGTCTCCGGCGCATTCGCGGCAGGCCGTCGGTATTCCTTCTATTAGCAGTGAAGCGCACTGATCAGTTGTCATAGCAATAAAATAGCACCAAAACCAGTGCTCCAGCCATATCTTAGCGGCATACGGGTAGAATAAACTTGACACTGTCGGCATTAAATGGGAGCCGGATCATAAAAAAACGAACGATTGAAAAACTGTTCCTGATCATCTTTCCAATAGGTTGCGTACTTGTTTGCGCTCCTGCGCCTGCCCAGCCCCAGGGCTATGGTCAGCTTCAGCCCGGACAAACTGCCAATCCCAACTTATACAATCCACACATAAACGGGCCATCGGGTCAAAATCCTATCCAGAGAAGAGAATCTCTGGGGAAAAGGTACAGGCTACTGATTCAAAATGCCCGGACTGCGATTGTAAACGGTTCTCCCCAGAACGCGCTCAATCTTCTGGCCGAAGCGGCGGCTATCAATCCTCGCTCTCCGGCAGTCTATTTCTGGAAGGGTCTTGCCCTCGATAAGTTAGGTGACCACAAAGATGCCGTCAAAAGCTATGCGGATTCTTTGAAGCTTGCCAAACTGAACGGAATGGATTCAGCAGAATTAAGAATAAATCTGGGAAACACTCTGGTTAAGTTGGGATATTTGAATGAAGCATTATTTGATTTCCAAAGAGCCATAGAGATAGATCCAAAAAATGGAATGGCTCACCTGATGCTCGGCAGACTATACCTTGATAAGACCGACTACAATCTGGCCCTTGATCAGTTTCGACGTTGCGAAGAATTACATTACCAGGACTCCTACCTGCCCTATCTGAAAAGCCTGGCACTGGCAGGTCTAAAGAGGTACGAAGACGCCAGAGCAGAACTGAGACCACTTTTGACATCTTTTTCTAAATCAGGCACACCCCATCTTTTTAGAATGGCAAGCAGTCTGAACGCAGAGCTGGAAAATCCCTGATACGAATTTCAACCGGATTTGCTGTATTCTATTTGAGTTTTTTGCAAGTGGAATAGACCGACAATGTCCCAGTCTCGGAAAAAAGTGGACACCCGCGTGGAAGCGGATAGCCTGGGAGAAGTTGAAATCCCAGCAACCGCGTACTGGGGTATCGGCACGGAGCGTGTGCTGGGAAAAATCAGTCCACCCGAATTGAAAACTTCTTCTTTCCTCATCCGGGCCTTCGCCCTGACAAAGAGAGCGGCTGCCACTGTAAATAGTGACCTGGATTTTTTAGAAAAGGAGCTGGCTGGAGCAATAACCGTCGGCTGCGAACAACTACAAAACGGCAAACTGGATGATTCAATAGTCGTAGGCGGCTACCATGGTTCCCTGGGCTCCGGGCTAAACACCAATGTCAACGAAGTTATCGCCAACTACGCCAATAACTTTCTGGGAAAAGGGCTGGGCACCTACGTTCCTATCGAACCATGGAAACACGTTAACCTGAACCATGGAGTCAACGATGCCTATATCACCGCCATGCGGCTCAGCATCTTACTCTCCCTCGATACTCTGACCGATAGTCTCTTAGAACTGGAGCGGATGCTCAGGAGAAAGAGTCTTCAGTTTGAAAGAGTCATAAAAACAGGTAGAGTCTGTTTACAGGACTCTTCTCCAGTGACCCTCGGTCAGGAGTTGAATGCCCACGGCTCTTCAATAGAGAAGAGCCTTCGGCGTATCCTCGAATGCCGTGAGAGCTTCAAAGAGGTCAATTTAGGCGGAGGAGACACGGGCACCGGATATAATATCGCCTCCAGTTTCAGGGATAGAATCATCGGTCAGCTCTCAGAACTTTCAGGCTTCGATCTAAAACCACCGGATGACTATTTCAGATTGAGCAGTTCACTCACAGACTTCGCTCATTTTTCATCCACAATAAAAGACCTGGCTCTGGACCTGTGCAAAATCGGATCGGACCTGCGTCTCATGTCGTCGGGTCCCGCAGCCGGTTTCGGGGAACTTTCCTCCGAAACGAATCGGGACAGCTCAAACAAAAGTTCCTTACTCCTGCCGGGTGAGACAACGAACCAGATAGGTACGATGGCGGAATCGCTAATTATGATCTGCCACCATATATGCGGCAACGACCTTTCCGTTTCCCTGGCCCAGACCAGCGGGATATTGGAAGCAAATGGCGCAAGTCCGCTGGTAATTCATAAGATTTTGGAGTCGATATCCCTGCTTGCTCATTCCATAGACAGATTTTCCCGTCTTGGACTATCGAGTATTAGTGCGCGTCAGAGCGATTGCCTTGCTCAGACGGAGAAAACTTCGTCATTCAGAGAAATGCTAAGTGCAGAAATTGGTGAATTGAAAGTAGAAGAGGTTGTAAAGGGAGCAAAATCCGAGAACAAAGATGTAAAGACGATACTTCAAGAGCGCGAAACCTTACCAGCTCAACGTATTGAAGCTTTTTACCATCACCGCACCATGACATCGCCGAAGCGGATTATACCTTTTATAAAAGAAGGTGCGGAAGCCACGGGTACGGCACCAGTTGAGGAAGACAAGGGTCAGACTCCAGGTCCGGACGGGCTTAAATAAATAAACTTGAAACTTGACAGTCCAAAACTTGCTCCAAATTTGGTTAACATAGGTATCGAAAACTAAGGTAAAGCAAATGCAGTTCAGGCATTTAGCATTTTTATCTGCTCTTACCAGGAAACAAGACATCTCGGAGACAGCCAGAGCATGCTCAGTGGATATAGACTTGAAGTAATCGTTGGGTGCATGAGTGCAGGAAAATCTAGCGAACTAATTCGCCGGATCGAAAGAGCCAGGCTGGCCTATCTGCCCACCATCATTGTCAGACCGATTACGGACACAAGATCCAAACCCAACCATGTTGAGTCTCGCAACGGGCTGACTTCCCAGGCCATTGTCGTTGAAAACGCCCGGGACATCCTCAAGTATTCATCCCACGCGGTAGTTATCGGTCTCGATGAATGTCAGTTTTTCAACGAAGAGCTGATTCCTGTGGTTCAAACACTCTTGCGTCAGAAGAAAAAGATTATTGCTTCCGGTCTTGATCTGGATTACAAAGGCGAAACCTTCGGTCAAGTACCGACCCTTATGGCCATGGCCGACAGGGTGGACAAGCTCCTGGCGGTCTGTCGCAAATGTGGCTCTGATTTCGCCTGCCGGACCCAGAGACTGGTGCAGTCAGATGAACAAATTCTGGTGGGAGACTGCCAGTACGAAGCACGTTGTATTCACTGTTTCGAGCCTCCCGGCGAATATCAACTGCGTCTCGAACTGCCCCTGGCTGAGACAAACCCACCCCAGCTTGCTGTGGTGCCGGCAACAGCCCAGGCCCCTGCCGCAACGGCAAGCAGCGCAGCTAGTTAGAAAGACTTCCAACGCACGCAAGGTACTCGACTTCGGTCGGGTGCTTTGTGTTTTCAGGCTCTTTTTTAGTAATTTCGGACAATCCTATAAAAGCCCCACAGGATGGGGGTTTATGAACAATCGTTAAGCCAAGATGAATTTCTGGGCTAATTTGTTACCGCCAGGATGTCATGGGAATACCTAGAGACAGGAAACCAAATGGTTGGTTTTGGAGAAACGAACATGATCAAGCGCGTTATTAGATCGCTGAAGAACAGCAAAGTGTTCCGAACAATCTTCGCCAGAAACTGCGAAAGAGTGAAACTCAATAACATAGACGGTGGAGACCATCCCTGGCAGAAAGATCTGGATCATCTGGCAGAGCGGTTAGGTCACGACAAAATACAGGTAGCGACCTCCCAGGAAACAAAAGTGGCGGAAAGCACCCTTGTGGAAGAAGACTACAAAAAACTATTCAATGAAATAAAGCAGGAGATGCAGCAACAAAAACAAAGCGGCACCAAGCCTGTGGTTACCAGGAAAAAGAGAGAAAGCGACATCACCGCTGTGGACCTTCAGTCCTGGTGGGGTCAGGCTGTGGCAACATGGGACCCCATCGACAGCAAGAATGTGGATTCGGTCAGCCAGCAACCCCGTCGTCAGAGAACAAAATGGTTCGACGGTCACTGATAACACTCCAACACTTAATATTTATCGACTGCGAGCTTCGGCGCTCCTAAGCCTCATCGGATTGTGCCCTGCAGCACTTGACAGCCATCGCCTTATTACCCTAATTTCCCCGGGGGCGTTAGACCCTGGCAACTAAGTGGTAATATGGCCCTGGAAGCATATTCAAGACTGCTCCGAATCTGATGACTAACTCTGACCGGATTTAGCCGAAACAATGAACTTGCCAATTCAATCAAAATTATGCATAGTCGCAATCGCGTCTCTATTCTTTTTCGCAGGGCCTGTCAGCCTTCCAGGCGATAGCGGCTCCGCCATTGCTAAGAGCAAAACCAGCTCCAAATCAAAAAAATCCAGAAAGAGAGCCAAAAAAGTAAGCAGCAAAAAACGGCTTGTGCCTCCGCCGCCTCCTTACGCTCCCTCGATATTGCCCGAGCTTGCTTACGGAAGAAGAAGCCAGGTTAAAGCTGTAGAAGAAGAAGACAAGCCGGTAAATCCTTACGCTAAATACATTTATCACCGGGACGAACACAAGATTCCGACCCCGGTTCGGCCGAACAAATATGTAAGTTACTGGGGAAATCGCTAAGCCTGAAGTGAATCAGGTCTCGATTCTAGATATTCTCCAACACACAAGCAATTCCCATACCGCCTCCGATACAGAGGCTTACCAGACCATAGCGGGCTTTGCGTCGTTTCATCTCCAGGGAGATGGAGAGCAAAAGTGGCGCCGAAAGGGTGCCCCAGAGCAATAGCACCGCCATTGACGTTCACCCGAGAGCGGTCGAGACCAAGCTCTTTTTCGCAGGCCAGGTATTGAACGGCGAAAGCCTCATTGATCTCGATCAAATCGATATCCTCCAGCTTCAAACCGGCGCGACTGAGAGCAGCCGGAATAGCGGGAATCGGGCCGATCCCCATAATCTCAGGAGGAACACCCACCACAGCCCAGCTCTTCAAACGTGTTAGAGGACTGAGATCAAGCTTTGATGCTGTATCTTCAGTAGTCACAACCATGGCGGCTGCACCATCTACGATACCGCAAGCGTTTCCGGCTGTAACGGTCCCACCTTTTCTGAACACTGGCTTCAAAATTGCCAACTGCTCAAGAGTAGTCTCCGGTCTGGGATGTTCATCCCTGTCAACCACCGTCTCTTTCCCTTTTCGTCCCTTGATCGTGATGGGGACGATCTCGTCGGCGAGGCGACCGGCTGCCACGGCTTCTTTGCACAACTTCTGACTGGCCAGAGCGAACTCATCCTGTTCTTCCCTGCTGATGTTGTATTTTTCTCGGATGTTCTCCGCGGTCTCTCCCATGGAAGCATCAGGGTAGGTGTCTCTGATATCGAGACCGTCCCATAGCTCGGCATGCCCCATCCGCGCACCCCAGCGATTGGCCCAGGTTATATAAGGAGTCATGGAGAGCGAGTCGGTACCACCGGCCACAACCACTGAGGCCTGGTTCGAATTAAGCATCATCTCCGCGGTGGCCACAGCTTTAACGCCGGAGCCGCAAAGTAGATTGAGGATCAAACCAGGTGTGTCTTCCTTAAGACCACTTCTCAAAGCAACGTGCCGTCCAAGATATATCGCGTCTTTACTTGTCTGTAGAACGTTCCCCATGATCACTTGATCGCAGCGATCGGGCTCGACTCCGGCCCTCTCTATGGCAGCTTTGCTCGCTTCAACGGCAAGATCCGTGGCGGACATGCTGGCGAGACCTCCGCCAAAAGCACCAAAGGCTGTCCTGGCTCCATTGACAATTACTAGATTTGATGACATCTGAATCCCCGTTAAGCTGGCCTGCCGGACAGGCTCAAAAACTAATGAAAACTAAAACAAGTACAAAAGCATATAGGATTTCTATCGAAAGGGGATAGAATAACCTTTCAACATTTCGTCATGAAAGATTATCAGGTTTTAGATTTTAAGGAGGGCTGAGAATTGGCCAAGGTAGGTGTTCCCAAGGAAATTCTTGACAATGAGTACCGTGTTGCGCTAACACTCGCCGGTCTCAGTGCTTTAGTCAAAGAAGGTCATACAGTCTACATCGAAAAGAATGCTGGTGTCGGAAGTGGTATCAGTGACGAAGACTACAAAGCCGGTGGCGCACAGATATTGGAAGACGCTCCTTCCATCTTTGAAGAAGCCGATCTAATACTCAAGGTGAAAGAGCCTCAGCCTTCCGAAGTAAAACTTCTGAGAAAAGACCAGACATTATTCACCTATCTTCACCTGGCGGCCCATACCAAGCTAGCCGAAGATCTGGCTAAAACAGGCGCCACATGTGTTGCGTATGAAACTGTGCAATTGCCGAACGGTCAACTGCCCCTCCTCACACCGATGAGCGAAATCGCCGGTAGACTTTCCACCCAGATTGGTGCTAACTATCTTGAAAGACCGATGGGTGGTCGCGGAGTTCTTCTCGGCGGCGTTCCAGGCGTGGAACCAGGCGAAGTAATCATCATCGGCGGTGGCGTCGTAGGCACCAACGCTGCAAAAATCGCCCATGGACTTGGAGCCCGTGTGACAATCTTCGACATGTCCCTGGAAAGAATGAGATACCTGGATGACGTATTCAACGGCCAGGTGAGAACTGTTTTTTCAGTCGGTCATTACCTCGAAGAGCTTCTTCCCCAGGCCGACCTGGTGGTTGGAGCCGTCTTAATTCCTGGCAAACAGGCTCCCAGAATCGTAACCCGGGACATGGTCAAGAAAATGAAGCCAGGTTCCGTGATTGTGGACGTTAGCGTAGACCAGGGTGGTTGTATCGAGACTATCAAATCCACCACCCACTCAGCCCCCACCTATCTGGTGGACGACGTGCTCCATTACGGAGTAGCCAACATCCCCGGTGCCGTACCGTGGACCTCCACCCGTGCTCTCACCAACGCCACCCTTCCCTATTGCTTGAAGCTAGCCAAACTGGGCTACAAAGCTTGCATGGAAGATCCTGTGCTGATGAAAGGCGTGAACATTCACAAAGGTGAAATTGTTCACCCGGGAGTTTTGGAAGCGATGGGTTCTCCGGTAGCAACCGCATAAATCAGGCTCCAGTCTATGGCAAATAGAAAAAGCCTGGCATCCTGGAACGTCAACGGTATCCGAGCTGCAGCCAAGAAAGGATTCTTCGACTGGCTGTCTAATACAAGCCCGGATATCGTAGGCATTCAGGAATCAAAGATTTCGGCAGATCAACTTCTGCCGGAACTCTGCGAACCCAAAGGCTACAAAAGCTACTTCAGTCACGCCGAAAAACGGGGTTATAGTGGAGTCGGTCTCTATGTCAAAGAGGAGCCGGATCTAATCGAGTACGGTCTGGGAATCCCCAGATTCGATCAGGAAGGCAGAACACTGGTCGCCCATTACGGCGACCTGGTGCTCTACAACATTTACTATCCGAATGGCAAAGCCTCGGAAGAGAGGCTCAAATTCAAGATGGACTTCTACGATGCCTTTTTGAAACATGCCCTCAAACAGAAAAAATCCGGGAAGAAGATTCTGGTTTTCGGCGATTTCAACACGGCTCACCAGGAGATAGACCTGGCAAGACCTAAAGACAACGAGAAACAATCGGGCTTTTTACCAGAAGAGAGAGCCTGGATGGACAAATTCGTCAAAAAAGGATTTATAGACACCTTCCGATATTTCAACCAGGAGCCGGACAACTACACCTGGTGGCATTTGAGAACCCGGGCCAGAGAGAGGAATGTGGGTTGGCGTATCGATTATTTTTTCGCCAGTGAAAATATGGAGTCTTCGCTCAATGAAGCCGGTATTCAGTCCGATATTTTAGGGTCGGACCATTGCCCGGTAACTCTAAAAATTTCTATCTGAACGCCGATATGCAATAAATGGCTTAAAACGGCTGACAAGAACGCTTAAGATCTTCTCCCCTCTGGTATATAGTGCCTGAGAAAGCTTCTAATTAGTGGCATAACTAAAATAAGAAAGTAAATACAAGAATAAACGGATAAATGACTAAAGACATCCAACAGCAATTGGAATCGGGCAATGAGGCATTCCAGAACCAGGACTACGCCCAGGCAGAGACCAATTTCAAGGCAGCGCTCTGGGAAGCAGAGCGCCTCAAGGACAATTTGAAGATTGCCGACTGCCTGGACAGGCTGGCTGAAGTCTATTTCGAACAGGAGCGCTACGAAGACGCGGAGCCTCTCTACCAGCGTGCTCTGGAAACCAGAGAGAAAGAGTTGGATCCCCAGAACGAAATGATTGTCCAGAGCTTGAACAACCTTTCTGCGGTCTATTTCTTTCAACAAAAGTATGAGCTGGCCGAACCAATCTGCACCAGATTAACCGAAATTTATGAAAAGGTCCTGGGTCCGAACAATCCGGAAGTAGCTACCAGCTACAACAATCTGGCCCTTCTTTATGCTGCCCAACACAAGTTCGGCGCCGCAGAAGCTCTGTACAAACAATCCCTGGACCTCAAATCCACCGCCCTGGGAAGCGATCACCCGGAAGTTGGAGATATCCTCCATAATCTAGGAACTCTATATCTCTCCGAAGAACGCTTCGAAGAAGCCCAGGACATGCTGAGCCGCTCCCTGTCAGTTCTTGAGAATGCCCTGGGTACGGAACATCCGGATCTTGAGGAGTTGCTTCTCAGCCTGGTGGCGCTCTATGCCACCTCCGGCAACACGGATGAAGCTTGCAAGATGAATGAGCGAGTACTCAACCTGAAAGAGGTAAACCTGGGTCCCACCCATCCGGAAGTCGTGGAGGCGATTCGAAAAACAGGTCTTGCCTATGCTTCGGCGGCAAAACATGAACAGGCAGAGAGATTTTTCAAAAGAGCGCTGGCAATCAAAGAGAGAGCCCAGGAGAAAAAATCTCCGGAAGGAGCTCAACTACTCTCTTATCTAGCGGAACTATACACCGACCAGAGGAAGTTTCCCCAGGCTGAAGAGTTCTACAAAGAAGCACTCACCATCTGTGAAAAAGTGCTGGGTCCCAAACATGAACAGACCGAAAAGCAGCTTAAAGACATAGCTTCCTTTTATCAATCCTATAATCGTCAATCCAAGGCTGAGCCCTATTACAAAAAGCTAGCCACAATCAAGCTGAAGACAAAGGGACCAAAACACAAAGAGACCCTGTGGGCGAAAGTTCAGCTAGCCGGCTGCCTTGTTAAACAACAAAAGTTCGATGAAGCCGACAAGATGCTTCAGGAAGCCATAGAAACCGGCAAAGAAGCCCTGGGCAATTCCGACAGCCTGGTAGGCGACGCTCTCCATAACTATGCAGAACTCTTGAAAGGCACTGGCAAAAGCGATCTTTCCGAGCAGTATTACAAAGAGACCATCGACGTAAGAACCCGGGCTCTGGGTCCCCAGCACATCGACCTTGCCGCTTCCCTGGAAAGCTATGCCGACCTTCTCAAAAACAACTATCGCGAGGCAGAGGCGGAGCACATGAGGGCTTGCGCCAAAGCGATCATAGATCACAACAAAGAGAAGGATTCATCCCTGCAGGGAATATCCTAGTTCGGAGCTTTCCGGGCTTCCTGAACTTTCATTTTCTGATGACTGCCCACGCACTCTTCCAGCAGTGTAGTTTCTGTAGCAGAGAATCAGTTCGAGGAACAAAGCCAGATAGGGAACAAAAGGCAGCTCCACCGAGCTTGTATGAAGGACGAATAGTCCGATCAAGCTGCGGGAGAAAGCACCCTCTTGCCGATGCCCCCACCTCCAGACCCCGCTGAGCATCAAGTAAAAAGACAGAAGTATCAAACCCAGATCCAGTACCTGCGGCGCCGCCACCAGGAGATATTTCAAATAGAAGAGAAGAAGAGAAAGTGAATTACTTGCACTGAATACGGTAGCAATCAAAGCAATAACAAAAATTGAAAACTGGACAAATCTATTTAGATTCATCCAGACTCGCGGATTGATATGTATCATCCTCTTACCCTCCCTGAAAAAACTCATGCCCGAGCGGCTGCTCCGAACCTCGTCGAGCAGAATATCGATATAGTCGACAAGGACAAGAGGTAGCGGACCGAGAAGAGATTCACCATCCTCGGTGACCAAAGCAATCATTACAGACACTATTGCCTGTAGCCGGCTCCGGCTCTAACCATTGAAATTGTCGATTTTACTAAGTTGATTTGAAACGATCTAAAGCGATCGCTCCAAGAATATCCCAGAAAACCGGGATTGTCAAGGAGGCGGTGCTACTTCAGCTTCTTCATCTCTTCGATCTGAGCGCTCTCTTTTTCGGCTTCGTCGTCCATCTTCAACTCTTTGTAGCCTTTCAATAGAGCTTCATGCACGGCAAGCATTTCCGGTCGCACTTTCAGAGCATCCTTATAAAACTCAAGCGCTTCTTTGGGGTCCCCGGACCGAAGAAGCGCGTCACCGGTCAACAAGTATGCCTCGGTGTAGTACGGATTTTGCTCCAGGGCTTTCTTCAACAGGGAAGCCACTTCCTCAAATTCTTCCTTCTCATAAGCGACCTTTGCCAGCACCAAATACGATGCGTATGCTTTTGGATAAGTATTGAGAGCATCTGTAGCCAACTTATTGGCTTCGTCCAATTTCTTCTGATCGAATTTAATGCGCGCCCTCTCCACCAGAGCGTCGGCGACCAGAGACGGCTCGGTCTCTTCTCGCTTCGAGGAGGAGGAGATCGAACTTTCAATCAACTTCTCCGCCGCTTCATAGCGTCCACTCTCTCTATTGGCGCGCGCTTTGAGAATATTCCACTTTGGCTCTTTCTCGAACTCACCATCGTCAATCTTTGCCAGCGCTTTGAGAGCGTCTTCGTGTTTGTTGAGCTTTATGAGCGATTGAATATAAGAATACTTGTAATCACTCCTCTCCTTCTCCGTCATTTGCTTAAAAGCTGACTCGAACTTTTCAATTTTCGAGGCCACCGGGCTAGCCAGGGCTGCCGACTGAGCAAGGAGATAGGAATCTATATTTTTCGCCGGAGTGTTGCTGGTCATGGCATAGAGAGACTGAAACTGATTTCTCGCTTCTCCATAGCGCCCTTCCATCAAAAGAAGAGAAGCCAGGGTGCGAATGATATCTTGCCGCGATGGAGGAACCGAGTTGCTCTGCCGGTTCAGCTGCTTGAGAGCTAGAGCGGTGACGAAAGCAGCCTCGGACTGAAGATAGTTATCGTCCTGGGCATAACAATATCCCAGTGCCACCATATCTTGTACCGAGGTCGGATTTATGTTGAGCGCTCTGCGGAAAGCCTTGATAGCTTTATCGTAGAGCTTATGCTCGGAATAGTAAGTGCCTAACTTCCTGAGAGCCCTGGGATCCTGGGGGTTTAAATTGGCCGACTGAGTATACTCTTCCAGAGCTTCTTTTTCCTTACCGGCTTTAAGCAGAGCCTCCGCCAGAAGATAATGCAAATTGGCATTCTTCTCCTCTGTTTTTAGGACTCTTTGATACTCGGAGACCAGGTCATCATAACGCTTTTCACGGGTGAGAAGATTGGCCAGCTCCCGGTGAGCTTCCTGGTTCTTAGGACTTCTTTCCAGGGCTTCATTCAGATTCGCCACTGCCGCGTCTACATTGCCGGCGGTTATGTTCATCTTGGCCAGTGCCACCAACTCAAAAGCTTTGTCCTTACTCAGGGCAACCGCTTTGGTTTGGTCTTTTATCGCGGCTTCAGAATCACCCTGGTACTGTTTGATTGCTGCTCTTCTGCGATAGTAGATCCCATTTTCCGGATCCAATTTGATCGCTTTATTCAGCTCTTCCACGGCTTCTATGAAACGCCACTGCCGCTCATAAATTGTCGCCAACCGAAGATAGCTGTCGCCGTCTTTCTTATTGAGCTTGATGGCGTCCTGGGCAATGGCTATGGCACCATCAAAGTCATTATGCTCAAGCATACTTCTCACGAGCATATTGCGCACTTCTTCCTGTCGTGGTTCGATCTCAAGGGCGCGAGCCAGGGACTCCTCCGCTTCGCCGGAGCGATTCAACCACCGTAGCTGCAAGTAACCCAGGGTGCGAAAGCCCCAGGCGAATTGGGGATCGATCTCCACCGCCCGCTTACAATACTCGATTGCCGCTCCCGCTTTTCCATTCTTTCCGGAGACCGCTGCCAGAGCGAAGTTGACGAGTACATCATTTGCATAGGCACGGGGAAGGCTTGTAAGAATCTTGGCCGCTTCGTCCGATTTGCCCTGACTGATCTTCAAAAATGCGTCGACAACCTGCTCATATGTTTTGCTATGGGGATCATCACTTGCCTTGAGATTCATGTTGAGATTTTCCAAAACCAGCTTTCGATTGAGGAACATGTAGGCAAAAGCTAACCAGGCATTCTCTCTGGAATAGGTCTTATCTTCCTTGCAAAGCTTCTCAAGTCTGGCAGCAACCTCTTTCCAGAGTCCGCGATTGACAAGTTGCAACGTCGTCTTATCAAGCCCCACGGCATAACTGGTGGCACCATCACCGGCGGTATCGACTGGCTCGGAAGCGTTTGCGTTCGCTTTCGCCTTCGTCGTCTTACTGCCCTCGGCCAGGGTAGGAGCAAAACTCGACAGAATGCCGAAATGCAGAGCCAACAGAACAGAAACGCCTTTCCTCAAAAAAGGTCTACCAGGCATCACAATCTCCTTTTGCTACAGGGGTCAGGCTTTTTCAAAGAGGGAAAGCTGCATGACTTCGTCCATGGGGATGTTTCTCAGGCGAGGACCATCCAGTATTTTACTTGCCACTCCCTTCTTCTCCATCTGGCGAATGAGATTCTGGGCTCGGCCGACTACCTCTTTCGGCAGTCCCGCCATTTTAGCCACCTGTACACCGAAACTGCGACTGGCACCTCCAGGTACAACGGACCGAATAAATTCTACATCGCCATCGGTCTCTTTAACCAGTACTTGATAATTGACTATCTGGGGAAAGAAGTTACTTAAACCATTCAATTCATGGTAGTGGGTGGCAAAAATTGTACGCGCTCTCACGTCCCGGGCAAGATACTCAGCCACTGCCCAGGCTATGGCCACACCATCATAGGTGCTGGTTCCCCGGCCTACTTCATCAAGAAGAATCAAAGACCTATCGGTGGCGGACCGGCAACACTGTGTAGTCTCACTCATTTCCACCAGGAATGTGGACTGCCCCTGGGTGAGGTCATCCACGGCTCCGATACGAGTAAATATTCTATCCACCAATCCTATTCTCGCCCTGGTCGCCGGAACAAAAGAACCCACCTGGGCCAGTATCACAATTAGTGCCACCTGCCTCAAGTAGCTTGACTTACCAGACATGTTGGGACCGGTGAGCACCACAAGCTGGTGGTCATCGGATGACCCCCTCAGGTCAGTATCGTTGGAGACATAAGCCCCCATGGGTAGCACCTTTTCCAGAACAGGATGACGCCCGTCTTCTATCTCTATCAGACGCGACTCGTCGACTTTTGGTCTTACATACTTTCTCTCCTGGGCAATTATGGACAGAGACAGAAGAGCATCTAATGAAGCCAGACGCTGCGAAACCGTATGCAATACCTTACCGAAATCGATTAGCTCTCGACGGAACTCAACATAAAGCTTGTACTCCAGGTCCGATTGATTCTTTTCGGCATTCAAGATTTTAGCTTCATACTCTTTCAACTCCGGAGTGATAAACCGCTCCGCGTTGGTCAGCGTTTGCTTCCTTATATAAGTATCCGGGACCGCTGACTGGTTGGCTTTGGTAACTTCAATGTAATAACCGAAAGTCTTATTGAAGCTCACCTTCAAACTCTTGACGCCGGTCACCTCTTGCTGCTTAGCCTGGTATTCGGAGATCCAGGTCTTGCCGCCCCCAAGCAAATCTCTGATCTCATCAAGTTCGGGATTATAACCACCTTTAAAAATTCCACCGTCGGAAATTTCCCGGGGTGCATCCTCGGAGATTGCCCCTTTCAGCTTATCGTGCAACTCCACAAGACTGTCGGGGATTTGAGATAGACCGGAAAGGAATTCACTCCGGGAGCCATCCACAAGCTTGCCGAGATCCGGCAGAGCTTCCAGCGACATCTGAATCGCCGTTAAGTCTTTGGGAGAAACTGTCCCGGAAGACACCCTGACAGCCAGACGCTCCAGGTCTGAGAATCTAGTCAGTAAACCTTCCAGGTCTTTCCGTAGTTGAAATGACTCAACCATCTCCGCCACCGCTTCCTGTCGTTTTTGAATGGTACCGGCGCAAAAGAGTGGCTTCATTACCCATCTGCGCAGCATCCGACCACCCATGGCGGTCTTGGTGCGGTCGATTGTCCAGAGCAAACTTCCTTCAAAAGTTCTCTCTCTGGATGTCTCCACTAGCTCCAGATTCCTCCGGGTATTCGAATCCAGGACCAGGTGACCTTCCACACTGTAGGTGCTAAGACCTTCAAATCGTGGTCTCTCATCTCCCTGGGTGTGCTCAAGATATTCAAGAACACATCCGGCAGCTCCCACGGCGAGCGGCAACTCCTGGCAGCCGAAACCTTCCAGGGTGTTTACCTTAAAGGTCTCGAGAATTCTCCTCTTGCTCGGCTCAAACTGAAAAAACATGGAAGGACGACCGGTGAAACGATACTGCCCCTCGACATTGTCCGGGATATCTTTGATCTCAACAGGAACAACGTCATCGGGGGACCTTCTTCCCGTCCGTTGGGAGACAAGAACCTCTCGGGGGTTAATTCGACCCAACTCCAGGGCAAGCTCTTCTTTGGACAGCTCTGCCACGTAGAACTCTCCACAGGAAGCATCGACGAAAGCCAGTCCCCAACGCTCGCCACTACCAGCGATGGCAGCAAGATAGTTATTCTCTTTCGAAGGAAGCAGGTGAGACTCAAGCACCGTACCGGGAGTCAAGATCCGAGTCACCTTGCGCTCAACCGGCCCCTTATCCTGGCCGACCACACCGACCTGCTCGCATATAGCCACCGAATATCCCTTGGCAAGAAGACGAGCCAAATATGCTTCCACAGCCCTATAAGGGACACCGGCCATCGGCATCCGGCCATTGGGGTAGGAAGGCTCCGGGCGCCCGGTCAGGGTGATGTCCAGCTCCCTGGCTGCCACCTGGGCATCGGTGTCGAACATCTCATAGAAATCGCCAACACGGAAAAAGAGAAGGGGCTCCGGATATTGAGACTTCACATCGAAGTACTGCTGCATCATCGGGGAGAGAGGCTTCTCCTTTATCGTTTTATCAGTCGACACCTAATATCTACCTCCACACCTTCGGCTCCTTGAACACAGCAAAGCGTCATGGGAATTTGACAACCAGCTTCAAGATTACCGACTAAACTCAAGCAACTATATTAAGCTTCTGGTAAGATGAGAAACTTGAGAATGTCTTATGTAAGGGCAATACAGGATATATAGACAACATGCATATAGGAACCTTCAAATCCCTCTCCCTCCTCCTGCCAATGGCAGTGATAGCCTCATCCTGTGCGGCTTACGGCTTCAACCACGACGCTGCCAAAAATGCCCCGGCGTCGCCTGAGTTAAGTGTTTATCAAGTTAATGAGCTTCTAATTTCCGATGCTGCCAAGAAGCCGAAAGAGAAGAAAGAAGAGACCAAGAAAGAAAGCGTCAAAAAAGAGAGCGCCGACAAAAAAGCCAAAGCGGAGAAGGAAGAAGACTTCAAAGAGCCGGTTATAAAAGACGCGGTGGAAGTAACGACCGTTAAATTGGTGGGAAGCCCCAAGGATTATCTGGGCAAAAACATCAAGTTCAAATCCGCATTTTTCGCTTTCTCAAACCTGGCCCTCAACTATAAACCGGCTTTTCGCCCTCAAAAGGATTACATCTCTTTTCTTGTGTATAGACCGAAGAGCAAAGTTCCTTTCTCCGAACTGAAACTGGCGATGAAAATCCCGAAAGAGAAAGATCCCAGAAACAAGATGCTCACCTCCTTGCATGATGGCGACACAATAGAAGTAACCGGCAAAGTATTTTCCACCGCCCTTGACGAACCCTGGGTAGATGTTTTAAACCTGAAAAAGCTAGCCAGCGTCAAGAAAGACAAAGACAGCGATTCCGAAGAGAATGACACGAGTGCCAGCAAAGAGAAAGAAAAAGGCACCGAGAAAAACAAGAAATAATCGAAGGGGAGAAGAAATAAATGGCAGAAGTCAATGAACAGGTTCGTCAACTTGTAGCTTCGCTAAATGGAAAACATGGGATTCTGGGTTGTTTACTCGTAGGCCGGGACGGGACTGTTATCTGCTCCTCTCTTCCCCAGCAGATCGAAGTAGCAACCATCGGCTCCCTGAGCGCTACTCTTTTCTCCAACAACGATGTCTCGATTCAAAGAATGAACCGTGGCAATCTGGTCCAAATGACCCTGCTAACAGACCAGGGAATTCTCCACTTCATCGAGACAGCCGGCCATTATCTGGTGGTCCTGACAGCCAGAGGTCAGCGTATCAACCTGGAAGGACTGATCAAGTCCGTGGACGATCAGGGCAAATCACTCTCCGAAGTCCTTTAATAGCGCCTATTAGTCCCGACTTCTTACAGTCCCACTATTAGTCTAGTCGCCACCGTACCTGCGGTTGCGATGTTTAAATTCGCTCACAGCCAGTTCGAACTCTTCAGGGCTAAAGTCCGGCCACAGAACCTGGGTTACATAAAACTCTGTATAAGCACACTGCCAGAGAAGGTAGTTGGATAGCCGCATCTCTCCACCGGTTCGTATCAGCAGCTCAGGATCCGGCAAAGAATCGGTGTACAAATAGCTTGAGACAAGCTCTTCCGAAATTTCCTCCGGATCGAGTCGCCCCTCCTTTACATCCTGAGCTATTTTTTTGGCGGCCTGGCTCAACTCCAGCCTGGAGCCATAATTGATTGCCACCTGCAAATTCAACCCGGTATTGGTTTTGGTCTTATCCATGCTCTCTTGCATGGAAGCCCTTAACTTCTCAGGCATTCTGTCAAGATCACCAATAAACCGCAGCCGAACTTGATTCTCGGCAAGTTCCCTGAATTCGTCATTTAAGACATCGGTGAAAAGCTTGAGTAAATAACTGACTTCCTCTTCTTTACGCTGCCAGTTTTCACTGGAAAAGGCGTACACAGTTAAATAATCTAGCTTCCTCTCCCCGAGATAACGAACAAGACGCTTTAAACTTTTAACGCCGGCCCGATGCCCGGCCGCACCTGGAAGAGATCTCTCAGCAGCCCATCTCCTGTTTCCGTCCATGATCACGGCCACATGCGAAAGAGGCAAAGCAGCTTGCTTAGCTGCTGCAAGCTTTTGCTTGGTTCTCTCTTCTCTCGCTTTGGAATTGACCAGATTTTTCACGGTTTACAGCCCAGGCGGTCTCTTTCGACCTGCTTGTCTCTATACTTTAGTTAGAATTTTAACCCGTCAGGGGCAATATTTAGGGGCTAAACATGCCAATTCTTACCTAATGAGACCATGGGATTTTCCTGTTCTGAACATTATTTAAACTCTATTCGACGCGAATGATAAATTACAATGCAATCAAGAACTTGAAGACAAGCTCTTATTTGTTAACGAAAATCGGAAACTGACCTATCAGGAAACTTAGATGCTACTGCGTCCCACTTACTATTTAGACGACGACCTGACGAGCCTGGATGTAGATATGCTGCTCAAGGATGGAATCAAAGGATTGATCCTTGATCTGGACAGCACTCTAATGGCACCAAAGACAGGGTCACTTACCGAAGAGGCCAGTGCCTGGCTTGAGCGGGCCAGAAGTTCACTTAAGATTGTTATTTTATCGAACAACAAACGTCTGGACTATCTCGCGGAGGTGGAGAAGAAGCTCGATCTGTACGTGATAGGCCGAGCCGCAAAACCATTTCAGCCCGGGTTTGAAAAAGCTCTATCGCACTTAAATTTATCGAAAGAAGAGGTTGCCGCAGTTGGTGACAGGGCGCTAACCGATATACTCGGCGGGCAGCTTTTCAATATTCGCACCATATTAGTAATGCCACTAAAAAGCATCAAAGAATCACCAATAAAGACATGCGTGAGAAACCTGGAACGCGGTCTGGCCAGGCGCTGAATTCCTAACAAAGCATCCTGGGTATCCCTTGCAAATAGTGCTATATTCGGTTAGCTTGAATAAGTTGGCCTGTTTATATTTTTGAGACCTCAAACTAGTAAGGAAGGGTAAGTTGCTAAACAAAGTACTGGCAGTACCTCTTTCCCTGACACTTTTATACAGCTCCTTTTCACCGGTTTTAGCAGAGACGAAGCCAGGTGCAAACAGTCAGAACAGTACCAAATCAGCGAATTCCGGCTCTAGCGACAAGAAGAAGCAGGCTGACTCGGCCCTGGCAGCAGGACTAAAACTCAAAAAAAATGGTGATACCGGTGGTGCCCTTCTCGAGTTTATAAAAGCAGCCAACTCCAATCCCCAACTACTGGAAGCTTATTACCAGCAAGCGCTCATATTCAAAGAACAAAAACTCCTAAAGCTCTCTGCCAGCAGATTGGAACAGGCTCTCGCCATCGATCCCGAGTTCAAAAAAGGGCGGGTACTTCTAGCCACCATCGCCATCGAACAGGGAAACGTGGGAGAGGCGATCAATCAATTGGGCAAGACCCTGGAGAAGCCCAAAGTAGAAGAAACTAAAACCATTGCCGATGCCACTATTCTTCAACAGATCCATAGCGGTATAAATTTTCCGCCAGCTTCCCCCCGGGAGCCGAGCGCCCCAAAAACAATAGAGAAAGAATCGACAAAAAAACAGTCAAGGTGGAACCGTCGAAAAAACAGACCTAAAAAGGCGGAAAAGCGTGTAAGTCGAAAAAAAATTCGCGCTATTCTTGCTAAAAAATACAAACGCTTCCACAAAGTCTATAGAAAGCCAAGCCAGGCAAAACCCTGGTATACAAGAATGTTCGCCTGGGCATCTCCCTTTTCAAACCAGGGCAAAAAATCCCGCCAAAAGATGGAACTGCTGGCTGAAAAAAGTCAGGAGAAAGACTTGCTAACAAAAGAAGCGACATTAAATGCGGTGCCTTCTCATGAAGAGCCTCAAAATTTAGTAGGCTCGGCCGCATTGACTGAAAGCGCGGAAATTCCTTACACAAAACCTCAAACAGAAAAACGCAGCAAAAACTCCAGAGAAGAGAAGGCTCTGGACACATTGCTTAAGGCAGCACCGATGACCAGCTCCGCAGAGTTGGTTGCTCCGGCCCTTGGTTTGGAGGATATTCTTTCGCCGGAAACCAGCCTGAAAGCGGAGACCACGGAAGAGAAGAAGAAGTCCGAACCAGAAGCAACCGAACTCAAACCAAGAGCCGTGCCCAAACTGACTTATATTCCCGGCATCAGAATGTCGAGCCAATTAAAAGAAGAAAAGCCAAAAGAGAAAAAGTTCGAGCCTCCGGTCAAAGACAAGTGGACTCAAAAATTGTCTTTCCTGAACAAGAATGGTACTGGAAGTTTAAAACGGGGCGAAGCTTTCATGTTCTCCGAAGATACAGGAGAAGCAGTGCTCTTCCTGGCCGACGGAAGAAGAATAAGAAGGATCATCGCACCTCAACAAAGCTCCGAAAAGATCGTGAAGCTCAGAAGACCGGATGTCCTTATACCGAAAGAGTTGTTCTACGACCTCTCCTTACTTGGAAAAGTGGTGGCAAACAAACCTGACAGTATGCAGTCTCGAAAGGTCACGCGTTCTAAATCCATCGCCCAATCCCGTCCGAAATCCTCACTGAATCCCAACTTCCTTTCAGAAGATGAGAGTAGCAAAAACGATCCACCCACTTTCCATATGGAAAAGCTGATGGATGAATCGAGAACTTTCGTAGGCATCCTGAGAGACGCGTTAAGACTCTAAATTTTTATCCAGGTGCTCCTCAATCCACTGATTGAAAGAGTCACGGTTATAGTCCATAAAATTATGACCGCCCAGATCGTAAACCTTCAGGGTAGAGTGAGGGATGGACCGATGTATATCCTTGACGTAACGAAACGGAGCCACCGGATCAAATCTACCCGCCGACAGATGAACCGGACAATCCACTGAGATGTTGGGACTAACAAGATCCAGGTCACCAAAGTTGGTGACTATTTCGTTCAAGCTGTGAATATCCGTTTCGAGCAAAGCTTTGTGCCTCCAGGACAGGGCTCGATCCAGAGGCAGACTCTTCATTGTGTGATAGGGTCCGGCAAGAAAAGCTTGAAATAAGCGAGCAACAGGTTTGTACACCCTGCCAGGCAGAGCGGCCAGAAAGACCTGACGAGTCATCTCCGGCCTCTCCATGGCCATCTTCAAACTTATGATCGCGCCTAGAGAATGCCCCACGAATACTGCAGGAAAAGCTATCCTGGCGTCCTCCAGAGACTCGAGCACATCAGCCATATGAACACCGATGTCCGTGGCTTCGTATTGCTCCCTGGTGCGACCATGACCACGCAGGTCAGGGCTGATGCAGCGGTGCCCTTTTTCCACCAGGCGCTCAACCTGGGAAGACCACATGCCGGAATGGGATCCGGTACCATGGATAAAAATCACATCTGGCTTGTTGGGACTACCTGCCCCCTGGACATCCATCGATAATTTCAATGCAAAAGATCCTGGAACTGCTGCCTATCTAACTACAATATACACCCGAATTGATAGGATGATTGCAAATTAGAAGTTAGTGCTGATCTTTTCCACTTGATCCGGCTGAATCGTTAACCCGGCAAGCTCAAGAATGCTGGTAGCGATGTCGTAAACCGCGTCTACTCTGTTGAGACTGCAAACTTCCGGTAGCACCAACCGCTCTTTTTTCAAATTTTCAATAATAGGAATAATGTCGCTGGGCTTGCGAACAGCCTGGGCAAGACCGTTGTCACATAGTAAATTCACCGTGCCCTGTTCCTGGGGCATGGGTGGGGTGATCATATCAATCGCCATGGGCAGCCTGCGAGCCACTGACTCAAAAGTTGTCAGTCCGCCCGCCTTGGTCACCATCAGGTCCACCGCCGACATCAAATCAGCCATGCGGTCATGAAAAGGCAAAACCGCTGTAGGTATCGGAGAACTGACCGACTCTTCCTTGATACGCTCATATAGATTGATGTTGTGACCGCAGATAAACACGACTTGTACTTTTCCGGCGAGTGGCCCCAGGGCTCTGTAAATGGGCAACATGTTGCCGCCACCGGCCCAACCGGCATTTATGCAGATTGTCTTCAGATCCGGATGCAAGCCCAGATGCTTGAGGAACTCTTCCGGAGGGCAAACAGGCGGTTTGACGAAATCCGGATGAACAGGCATTCCTGTCACTCTTATCTTCTCCGGCTCTATTCCCCAGTGAATTAGCCTCTCTTTGCCCAGGTTGTTCGGAACTATGGTCAAATCTACATCCTTGCAGGCCCAACCACTCCAGAAGTCCCCGTTGGGGTCGGTTACCACCGTAACCAGCTTGGTATCTTTTTTGCGGCCGGTCTCTTCCAGAGCCCTGGCTAAATAATGGTTGCTCATGGGATGGATGGAGACGATTATGTTGGCGTCCATCTCATCGAGTAGATCCACAATATACGGTCTGGCCAGGGAATAGCCCAACTGAGACTCATTAGGTTTGCAATTCTCGATCAGCCAGTAATAATATTTCATTCCCGCTTGACAATGCCTGAGCAGGAAGTTGTAAAGATCTACGAAGTGACGATTTAAAGGGTGACTCTTCTCGACGATATTCTCACAAAGAACCTTCGGGCGCTTGGACTTATCTTCGACCCGCTCCAGCACATCTGCCAAACCCTGACTAATGGCAAAAGCGGCGCTTCTATGACCGCCGCCTGTATCGGAAAAAAATAGGCATATTGTGTTTCCAGACATTACCTTATGTCCATTTACTAATTAAAGAGCAGTCTAAAATTATCAAGAATCTGCTAGTCTGTGTGGGCTTGTCATCCGCTGAAAGGCAACCGGAGCGAGAGACCTCGATAATGTACCATTATTTCAAGACATCCGCCATTTGTAGACTGTTTTTCTTGTCCGCAGCTCTATATTTCGGCTTCATTCTTTCCACTCCAGCCCAGGCTGAGCCTTCCCGGCTGACAACCGCCCAGACCTGTCACAAGCAAGATCTAGCTTTTGTTTCCAAAACCTTCGACAACATTCCTCCCCGACGTCAGCTCAAAAAGGAGCCAACATCGGTAGAGATCTACGAATTTGACGAAAGCCCCAGAGGCAACCGCTCTCCATTTCTAATGGTCCACGGATTGAGAGGAGAACATTATCCTTACTTCAGGTGGCAAAAAGTTGCTAATCATCTCAGCTCCGACAAGAAGTTCAACGCCAATTTCAAAATTTATCTAGCGCGGTATCCCACTTCCAAGCGTATGGAAGAGAGCGTTCCCATGTTCCGCAAAGCCGTAGAGCGGCTCTACAGCGCCTGCAATAAGCGACAAGTAACCGTTATGGCGCTCAGCATCGGCGGAAACCTGGTCTACGAATCCCTCGCCGATGAAGAGACAGCCGACAAAGTCAGGATTTTGATGACCCTGGGCACTCCGTTCCATGGTTCTCCGCTTTTCTCTCAAGATTGGATGCAGTACAGCATCTATCGAAAGTTATCCTGGCCCTGGACACGTATCGATCATAGCCTTTCCTTGCGCCTCTACTTCAGCCGCAACAAGAATCTCATAGATGACTTCGGCTGGGATGACTATGATGAAGCGATTCCCAACGTGGGTCGTTTTACTTCCAAGCTGCCTCTGGGCCCCAAAGGAAACCTCGTTCAGAACACAGCTATAAACCAACGATTGAGAACTATTCACAAGGATAACCCTCACATCAAGAAAAAGATAATCGCCTATAGCGGTTATCTGAAAAACCCTTATTTAGAATCTAAAACAGCACGATTCATTGAATCCACGGCCATGTATCCTGTTACCTTGTTCTGGGTGAAATTCCCTGCCCATCTGGCTAGAGAACATCCAGTACTTCGGGTACTTAACCGGGATATTGCTTCGATTCATGTGAGCCAATCTAAAAATTCTGCCGGGAAAACGCCTTTCTTGTATGCCCTCAATGATGGTATCACTCCGGTTTCAAGCGCTTTGTTCCTGGCTTCCGGTAAAGATAGCGAAAGTATTCTCACCAGCGAAAAACAGATCCCCGAGATCAAATCCCTGGTGGACGTAAAACTCGGACGTGTGTTCTCCAACATAGACCATCTCACATTCATTGACGACTTTAGACCCCTGAGAATTTCGGAGAGAGTCAAAGACGCGCTGGATCCGGAGAACCCCGGCAAGAGCATGTTCAACTGGATTTTGGATGATGTTATCTCAACCGCAGATCTTATTCCTCATATAGCCGAAGAGAATCAGTGCAAGGAAAAGATGCCTGCAAAAAATTGATTTACAACTGATTGACAGGCTTCTAAGATCCAGGCTAATATGCCGATCTCGAATCCAGTCATTATCGCGATCGCGGACCGGAAATTTTTCCGAAAAAACAAAGAATGAACATCTTCGTCCACAACAATAATAATAATGACAATGATAATCGCAGCTTGCGGTTGTCAGATTCGTGGCGAAACTAAAAGAAAGTATCGAAACGAAAAATCCGACAACCGCAACAGTAGTTGCGGTTTTTTTGTGCTGGAGGCACCAATGTCTATTACACGAACATACATCGCTGAATTCATTCAAGAAGAATCCCAGGCGGCAAAAGTCAGTGCCTGTGAAACTACAGACGAATCATCCGGCTGTCAGAACGGAAATTTGATATCAATTTCCGGCTTCGTCCAGTCGCTTAGAAATCTGGGAAAAATCGCATTCCTGACCGTCAGAGATGCCAGCGGACAAATTCAGTGCGTTGTAGACAAACCCGAGCTGCTTGAGACCAGCCAAGCCTTACTGCCTGAAACACCGGTGGTGGTGCAAGGGAAGTTGGTGGAGAATCCTGGCAAGAAAGGACCCAGAGAGATTCTCGTGTCCACGATAGAAGCTCTATCCAGCATAGAAGCCACCCTACCCGTGGAGCTATCAAAGAACCAGAAGATAGACAAACTAGCGATCAGCACCCTGCTCGACTATCGTCCTCTCACCCTGAGAAATGAGAAGGTAAAGAGCATATTCAAAATAGAAGCTGTTATCCAGAGGGCTTTCAGAGAATACCTGAGCGGACAAAACTTCACCGAAATCAACACTCCCAAAATCGTAGCCACCGGCACCGAAGGCGGTGCTCAGCTTTTCGAACTTGAGTACTTTGGCAAAAAAGCTTATCTAGCTCAGAGTCCCCAGTTTTACAAACAGATCATGGTGGGGGTCTTCGAACGTGTGTTCGAAACAGCCGCTGTTTACCGGGCGGAGGAACACGACACCACAAGACACCTGAATGAATACATTAGCCTCGACTTCGAAATGTGCTTCATAGAATCCGAGCAAGACGTAATCCGCATGCAGATGGGCCTGATGAAGCATATTTTCAAAAAGGTAAAAGAGGAATGCCAGTATGAACTGGGACTCTGGGGTGCTTCCATTCCTGAGTTTGAGAAGATTCCCCAGATAGGACTTGAAGAAGCTGTCACCCTTTTGCAAGAGGAATACGGATGGACTCCCGCCCAGAAAGACCTGGACCCGGCCGGAGAGCGCCTGCTTTGTGAACACTTTCAGAAAACTGAAGGGGTTGATCTCGTCTACGTTCTTCACTATCCGTTGGCGGCAAGACCCTTTTACACAATGCCGCTGAAGGAAAGCTCCGCCCAGGGACCCGAAGGGAAAGGCGCCCCTGAGCTAAAAAGTAGAGGTTTCGACCTTCTTTTC
>JAUIJG010000403.1 GCA_030431355.1 bacterium | reverse complement strand
GAATTCCGGCTCACGCAACCAGGCGATACTAGATAGAGCGGTTCCCTCGACCAAAAGTGATTCTCCGCTGCTTCCCACCATGGAACTTTTGACACCGTCCACGCTACCGTCGGACTTTTGCTTACTCGCTAAACGGGACATAAGTTTCTTTGCGGTGGTCTTGTCTCCCGCTATATGCAAGGCATTGGCGGCAAGCGCCACAACATAGCTGTCATCACTGGCCAGAGCAGCTCGCTTCACCTCGGCAATCTCCTTTTCTAGAGAGCCAGGAGATTCGCCTGTCTCCATCAAGGACCACAATATATAGGCGTTGGAACAGTCTTTCTTAACTAGCCAGTGGTGACTGCCGCGCCGATTTCTCTTGAACCCACCCTGTCCATCTCGCTGCTTCATCAACCACTCTTTGGTCAATGCCACCATCTTCTGGTCGACGTCATATACTTTCTTCATGTCGTTGAAGAGAAGAAGACCATAAGCGGTCAAAGCTTCGTGACTGGGATCATGACCAAAGCACTCGTAGCCCCGGTCTTTGCACCAGTAGCTGGTTAGTTTCTTGTATCCGGCATCCAGCTTCGTTCTCGACCGCCTTATCCAGGATGGGTCGATTCCACTATGGCTGAGAAAATACTGCTGGGCCATGGTCAATGGGTAGGTGGTCGAGCTTGTCTGCTCAAAACATCCATGCGGATCGACTATCATCCGCTCAAGTGCCGCATCAAGTCGAGAAAGAGGGGTTGGGTAAACTGCCACTCGCGCCTGCATGCTACCGGGCACCATCGCATCCGGCACCAATAATTCCCGCTTGACGATACTGTTTGGTTGAATGACGCCACCAAAGCCTTCTTCAATTGGAAATCCGGCTGGCTGAACGGTAATATCTCGAACAACCTGATCCTTAAAATCACCGGCTTTCGCCACCAGAGTCAATCGTTGCTTACCGGCAATCTTGCCAACCGATATCTTCTGCAGACGGCGCAAGCGGCTGCCAGGCAAAAGCGTCTCGACCTCCCTTTTCATCTCTTCAAGAGTAGAGTCGCCATTTAGATCGGCAAGCAAACTCAGATCACTGATGGGACTCTCCGTCGAATTTACAACGTTGATCGGCAGCTCTAACAAATCTCCTTCGGTTACTTCCAGGGGCACTTTGGCTTCGGCGAACACAGGCTTGACACAAGAGATCTCGCTGACTCCGGTGCCAATAGCGCCATCACCGCTGAAGGCATCGGCAAAGACCTTGAAACTGGTGATACTTTGACAGAGATGAAAGTCGACAGTAGCCTCTCCCGTCTTCGAATCGGTTTTCAATGCCGGGTTCCAGTAAAGAGTCTCGGCAAAGTCAACTCGTTCATTCGGTCCGGAGGTGCCAGAGATTTTGTGAGCATACTCCCTTACATGAACAATACCGTAAGGCAGGGTCGGACTGGTTCTTTGATGACGCTCCGCCCGCCCGCTTGAATAGTGGCGTTCGTCGATCACCGTAGGCTCCACCTGGAACATATTCATATCCCTGGGTCCTTCCACCCTTCCTATCTCTTCCCTTTCTATCATCACCTCCGGCAGGTTTAGATAGCTGGTATGTCCTCTTTTTCCGGGTTCGATATAGTTGTTGGAACTAAAGTGGAACCTGGCCCCTTTAAAAGTACGATGTCTATATAGGTCCCAGGCTGGCACTTTTCTCAAAGCCAGAACTCGCCTGGCTTTGTCACCATACTCCTTTAAAAAGTCTTCAAGATGCACCAGCACGAATCTACGCCATCCCTGGGTACCCAACAAAAGGTCCGTCGCCATAGCGGCTTTAATAGGATCACTCTTGTTCAAATAAACTTTAGCGTCGGCAAGCTCAAGCACATCGGGTTCAAGGTAGATCATGACAGGCAGGTCGGGAGCCTTTTCCCGGTCCTCTTTCAGTTCCAGGATACTATCATCGGTGACACATACATGCACCACAGTCGATACCGGCTCGCCTCTTTCATTTGTAGCTTTCACTTTAAGTTGTGCCGGTGCACCAGGGACATACTTCGTTTTATCCGGTCTAAGCGAAACATTGATAGTCTGGGATGGCTCACGGAAGACAAGCCTCTCAGCCAGAGGTTTATCATCCTCATCCCAGGCTGTTACGGTCATCACCCCATCGGTGTCATAGGGGATAAAAAATGAAACCGTCTTTGTCTGGAATGTTTTTGGGCTTCCAGGTGGTGCGACCACCTCTTTTCCAGTAGTTTCAGACGCTTCGAAAATAACTTTCTTATACGCAACAATCTCTTCTTGTTTCTTCAGCGTCAAGAAGACGGACCCATCTATTCCACTAAGCTTGACCGTTATCGGCTCCCCTTTTCGAAATACATTTGAATCCGTAGTTATTGTCACGCCTCTTGGATTTATCTCTGGAAGAGCAAAGGCTTTCTCAATGCCGGTCGGCTTTTCAATCCTTAGCGAATATTCCATACCTGCCAGGGGAGTAAACTTAAAGCGTCCGCGCCCTTCATGTTCGGTCTTGAAAGACGTGACTGTGCCAGTAAGCTTGCCCTTTTTCCAAATCAAGCGTCCGGAGATGTCGGCAGGTTTGCCGTTACCTTGTCTGGCCTGAAAATAAACTCTATTAGGCAGTCCGGCGATGAGTTCACCACCTTCAGGATAGAGCTTCAAATCAACACAATTCACCAGTATAGGAATCGTTTTCGAGGCGTTCTCAACCACACCTCCATCTTCTATGGTAAGGGCGAGAGTGCCTTCGCCTCTTTCAATCTGCTCCGGCAAGTCAAAACTTACAGAGCACAATCCATTTGCATCTACTGTGGCCACAGAACTATCGATCGCTTTTCCATCCACCCTAGGGGAACAAGTCACCCTGGCCCTCGATGGAACTCCGCCTTCCGCGCGAGTCACTTTCAGGGTGGCCGAAACTTTCTCTCCCGGACCATACCCATCTTTTAAAAATGAAATCTGCGACCTCAGCCTGGGGGCGCGATAGGACCGCACCTCAAAATTCCGTTCAGCCGGGGCATAGCCGCCGCTGGGATAATCAACCAGAACCCGGTACTCTCCACCAGGTAAATTGGCCGGCAGTTTCCAGCTAAATGCCCAAACGCTGTCGCGAACCGGCGCATTTCCCTGGCTTATTTCAACGCCTTTAGCACTTTGAATTCTAACGCGAGCAGTATTCCGAGAACTGTCCATGGCAATAGGCTTGTGGCTGATAGCATGGAGCAACGCTCCCCTGGCGAAGAAAGTATCGCCTGCTTTGTAAATGGGCTTGTCGGTGGAGACATATGTCAGGTACCGATCTCTTCCGCCCAGCAGCTGACTTGTCGAGATTGCCGTTATGCATGAAGATTCGGAGCCAACCTGATTGGCAAATAGTCTCTCCGCCGTCGACAAGAAGATCAAACCGGTAGCAAATAGGAGTAAAACAAACCAGTTCCAACTCCAGTTCAAACGCACTTTCATCCGTGCCTCTCCCCGGCGGCTATAGACCACCACAAGAAAAATATCGAAAATGCTAGCACAGAATAGTCAGAGACTAGTGCTAGCTCCTCAATAACTGGAGGGAAGAAACTCCGATAAAAAAAAACGCTAAAATAACACCTGCATAACGATTTGATTCAAGAAAGACTCCTTAACTCTATAGATGAAGAAATTAAATAAGCACCCCTTCTTTAATGCAACCTTTGGCCAAATTGTTAGCAGGACTGCCTGCACAATAGCCATCGCCATTTCTTTTCAGACCGCTACGGAAGCACACTTCTTTCCGGATAAGACGCCTTCGGCACAAAAACACCGTTACAACTCAAAAGCATTCAATTTGGTTAAGCAGGGGAAATACAATCAGGCCCTTACCTTATTGGAGGATGCCCGAAAGAAATACGCCGACGATGCGAGCATCTATGCCAATATGGGCAACATCTACCTGGAGAAAAAAGAACCCCAGAAAGCCTGGCAATACTTTTCCCGGGCGGTGAAATTGCGCAAAAACGATGGACTTATGTGGCTGGGTCTAGCAAAAGCTTACGCCGAATGCGGCGACAAAAAAACCGCTCTTAGAATTGCCATGGAGCAGAGATTTCGCCACAGAAACGATCCCAGAGTCGAGAAGGAAGCGACAAACATTGTCGTCAAGTACGGAATGATCACGACCGGTAGCTTCCCACCTACAGACTACCGATATTGGCATAACAAAGCAGTGGCACTCCGTCAGCAAAATAAATACAAGGAAGCTGCGGACATGCTTAGCAAGGTAAAGAACCGCTTTGATTCCAACGTAAAATTCCACAGATTGTATGCAAGCAGCCTCTACAAATCTGGCAACTATGGCGAAGCGGCCAGAGAGTACTTAAAAGCTTCCAGCATGGAGCCGGGGGACGAGACCACACTACTCATGGTTATGTCCTCCCAGAGTGCCGGAGGCGACCTGGACGGACTGCAGAAAAGTAGAAAAGACTTTGTTCAGCGATTTCCCAACAGTAAGCACGCCAAAGGTATCAAGGAGTCTATCGGATACTACGAGAAAGACTTTGCCCGAGCCAGAGCTAGAGAAAGTACAAATCAAGCTTCCAGCATGAGCCGCCCTTACGGAAGAAGCGACATGCCGCTAAAAGTCTACGTACACGACCGGCTCAAAGGTCGAACGGTATGGACGGCGGGAGCTAAAAAATCAGGGGAGATAAACTATTCTCTTTTGATAGAGAGAGCTATGCAGGAGTGGTCTAACTCTTCCGGCAGGCGTATCTCTTTTGTTTTCACGGACAATGTGGACAACGCAAATATAGAGTGCCTGTGGACGACAAACAGAAATGACCTGCACATGTCATTCGCCGCCGGTGTCACCAGCTATGAGCGCAACGCCCATAATAGACCGAG
>JAUIJG010000402.1 GCA_030431355.1 bacterium | reverse complement strand
CGCACCGCCCTCGACCCGTTCGACGAGGCCGACCGATGATCGGGATTACCGCCTGGGTCGGCACGGTCGGAGACGGAGAAGTTTTGCTCTTTCAATATCTGGTCGAGGATCTGTCTTTCGACTACGGAGAAAGTTCCGTCATTTACCAATTTGGTTATGAGAAGTGTGGTGATTCCTTTACCGACGTCCACTGTTCCTACTGTGCTTCTGACAGCACCGTATTCAAAAGGAAGTACGGCAACGCGGCGCTTGGCATCTGCTTTCGCTGCCGGTGCGTAGATGACTGTTGACATCATAAAGGCTATCGTCATTATGACGGAGCCGATTTTTCGAAGGTTCATATAACTATCCCCTGATATTGATTGTCTGTCCTAAGAACAGTTTTGATAGGGTCCTGTTGCCCAGGCTCTTCTATTTAAACGAGTTAAAAGAGTCTACTCATGTCACTTTAGATCATAAATAGCAATCCTGCCTGATGTGAATTAAATGATACAGAAAGAAACGCCTCTTTTAGCGGATCAAGCATGCATCCTTATTTTGAAAGCTGTTTCTTCACTTTTGCGTGGGCTTCATCAAGAGCTTTCTTTTCCATATTCAGCACCTTATCCATGGCTTTTAGTTCAGCTTGTTTAGATGAGGTCGATGCTGTCTTACTAGTACTCTTATTTTTCACTAATCTGCGTTTGCTGCTCGGTCGTTTGAGGTGCGCTCTGTAGCTAGATGCCAGAGCTTTCGCTTTTTTGCTATAGCGAGATTTTGCCGGAATCTTCTGGAGAAGGGCCAGGGCAGTTGAGTATTTGCCTTTACTGGCATTGGCTTCGGCGTTCTTGAGGTTTTCCATGGCCAATTTTTCCAGCGCGAACTCTTCCATCAGATCCCTTGCGTTTTTGAAGTGGGGCGAATCTGGGCTGACCATTCTGAGTGAGTTGATGGCGGCGTCATATTCTTCACTATCAGCCATGATCTGAGCTTTGACTATCTTTTCTCTAGTGTCTATCTCCACGTCGACGGCTCGCTCTATTCCTCTTAGAGCCCTCTCGGCAGCGCCATGGATAACTTCTCTGGCGGCGGAGTCCACCAGCGCTTTATTGAGAGGGGCGCCGGGCGTCAATGAAAAATCTTGTTTGTATTGTTGAACGGCTATGGAGGAAAGGACCTGACCACCAGTGGTTTTCACCAGGACCGTTCCGTTATAGCGAATCTGGCCGCTCATCTGATCCATAAATTCTTTTATGTTGCAGACCACATACCAGTCTGGATTTACCGTACTTATTGAGACGTTGCGGTTGGTCTCCAGGCGCATATTGATTTTGTCCACAATGGATTGCTCTATGCCGCTTCCTCCGCCGCACACTACAGCGATGCGCACGGGAGGCACCGATGCCAGAGCAGGCACCAGGGTAAATACACCTATAAGAAGGGCAAGCAAAAGGGCGCTTGCGTTAAATAAGGATTTAGACACTTGGTTCTCCTCGTGGTCTTATTTATTGCCTTAGTGGCCGGTCAATGCTAAGGCATTCTACAGCGTTTTGCCGGCATTTACCGCCAGGCGGTCTCTTTTGCTCAACGACCGGCATCCATGGCCTGGTTGGCCAGTCTATCAGCTTCTTTATTCAGGGCTCTTTCTATATGAACAATATGAAACCGGCTAAAACGTCCGGCCAGTCCTTTTGCAGTTTCATAGAGTGGTTTCAAGTTTTGATTCTTGACCCGGTATTGGCCGAGCATCTGCTTGACGATAAGCTCAGAATCCATCCTCACTTCTACTTCATTGACTCCCAATTCGAGAGCTTTCTCCAGGCCGATGATGAGGCTGGTGTATTCGGCGTAGTTGTTGGTATTAGTTCCAAGAAATCTGGTTACCTCTGCCAGAGTGTCTCCATCTGTCTCTTTGACAAGGGCTCCGGCTCCCGAAGGACCTGGATTGCCGCGGGATCCTCCGTCGGCAAAAACTATCGCGCTTTTGGTGCTCACTGTCTACCTCCTGATTGATAGGGAATAAGTCCTGGAGGACATTATGCCTTCAATAACTCTGCTACTTTCTGGCGACCGAAGGTTAAGGCTTCCTTCAGCTTCTCCGGTTGTTTCCCTCCGGCTTGAGCCAGTTCTGGACGCCCACCGCCGCCGCCGCCGCATATGGTGGCTACGTCTTTTACGAGCTTACCGGCGTTGAGCCCATCTTTCGTGATGAGCGGTTTAGAGATTGCGCAGACCAATGATACCTTGTCTTTTGACAGGGGAGTACCGAGAATGACTACGTAATCATCACCTTTCTCTGTGATGTTGGAAGCAAGGTTCTTGAGGGAATCGGCGCTCACACCTTCGAGTTCCGAAACGATGAGCTTGGATTTACCCATGGTCTCCGATGAGGCGAGGAGGTCCTGCAGTTTTGCCATGGCCAGCTTATTCTCAAGCTCTTCCAGCTGCTTCTCTTTCGCTTTCATTTGATCTTGCAGACGCTCTATCTGTGGTGCGAGATCCTGGGGCTTAACCTTTAGTTTTTCCGAGGCGCTGCCCAGATATTCAATCTGTTTTTGAATGTAGTTCCAGGCTCTTTCGCCCGAGTAAGCTTCTACTCTTCTGACTCCCGAGGAGATGCTTCCTTCAGAGACGATTTTCACCAGCCCGATATCTCCGGTATTGCCCACATGGGTGCCACCGCAAAATTCCAAACTGAAGTCTCCCATTCCAACGACTCTTACGCTGTCGCCGTACTTCTCCCCAAACATAGCCACCGCGCCCGTCTTTTTCGCTTCGTCCAGGCTCATGACGTTGGTCTGTACCGGAGCATTTTCTCGAATCCACAGATTCATCATTGATTCTATGTCCGAAATTTCCTCTCTGGTAGGTTGACGTTCGAAGGAGAAGTCGAACCGCATTGCGTTCGGACCTACCTGGGAGCCGGCCTGGACAACGTGTTTGCCCAGGCGTTCTCTGACAGCCGCATGAAATATGTGAGCTGAACTATGGTGAAGGACCGTGGCGGATCTTCTCAGGGAATCGACAACCGCCTTGACTTTGTCACCGGGGGCAATACTGCCGTTCTCCACTTTCACTTTGTGCAGGACCAGCCCTTCATGCTTCTGAGTATCGAGCACTTTCAAGGTGGCTTCTTCCGATTCGAGGTAGCCTTGATCCCCAAGCTGACCGCCGGACTCCGCGTAAAACGGGGTGGTGCTCAATATAAGCTCCCCTTCTTCCCCTTCTTGAATTGTGTTCAAAAGGTTGCCGTCTTTGAGAATGGCGATAACTTCGGACTCCCCATCCGTGAGTTCGTATCCAGTGAATATGGTTTCGCCGCTCTCTCTGAGCAAATCAGATAGAGCACCTTCACCGGTCATAACCACGTTGAATTTATTTACCGAAGAAACTTCTTCGTGTTCCTTTCTGGCTTTGTCAAATCCAACTTTGTCGACGGTGATACCATGCTCCAGAGCTATCTCTTCGGTTAGCTCCAGAGGAAAACCGTAGGTGGCATAAAGATTGAAGGCGTCTTTGCCGGGAATCTCTTTTGCTTTGGTCTTAAGCAAGTCCTCCAGGAGAGTCATGCCGCGATCTATGGTGCGGGCGAATCTCTCTTCCTCTTCTTTGATAGCCTTTGTCACCACCGCGTGATTCTCTATCAACTCGGGGTAGGCTTCTCCATAAATTTCCACGATTTTGTCGACAAGTTTATAAAGAAATGGCTTGTCGATTCCTAGAAGTCGTCCGAAACGAGCTGCTCTTCGAATGATGAAGCGAAGCACGTATCCGCGACCCACGTTGCTGGTTCTGACACCATCAGCGATGAGGAAAGTTACGCATCGAGCGTGGTCTGCGATGATCTTCAGGTAACTGTCGGATTTCTCTTCCGGGGTGGAGGGCAGACCTTTCAAAATTCCACCATGGTATTTAACCGAAGCAGACTTTGAAATCTCTTGCAGAACAGGGAAAAGTAAATCCGTTTCGAAGGTGTTGTTCTTTTCCTGAAGAATCATGCTGATCCGGTCAAGACCGAGACCTGTATCTACGTTCTTCTTCTCAAGCGGTTTGTATTTGCCCTCTTCGTCTTTGAAGAGTTCCATGAAAACAAGATTCCAGAACTCGACAAAACGGTCGTCATCATCCAGATCTATTTCGTTGGGATCGGCGTTCTCTTTCTTGCTGAACTGAGCACCCCTATCGAAATAAATTTCGGAGCATGGACCACAAGGACCAGTGGGACCCGGAGGTCCCCAGAAATTGTCTTTCTTCGACATTCTGAAGATACGATCTTTGGGAACGCCCACCACCTCATGCCAGAGACGGAAAGCCTCTTCGTCGGCAGGTACGTCGTCATCGCCCTCAAAAATCGTGACAACAAGGCGATCTTTCGGCAGACCCAGATCCCCAGTGACGAACTCCCATGCCCAGGGGATGATCTCCTCTTTAAAATAATCACCAAAGCTGAAGTTGCCCAGCATTTCAAAGAAGCTGTGATGCCGAGTGGTTCTACCTATGTTTTCAATGTCCGAATCTTTGCCGCCGGCTCGGGCGCACTTTTGTACTGTAACAGCTCGGGGTGGCTCGGTCGGCTTGGCGTTTCCGAGAAATATGGGAACGAACTGCACCATGCCCGCCGATGTTAAAAGGAGGGTCGGATTATCCGGAATCAAGCTGGAACTGGGTAAGTGCTTGTGTCCTTTCTTCTTTTCGAAGAACTGGATGAACTTATCTCGAATTTCGGCTCCTGACAAAGTCATGGAGTCCTCCTTGTCTGACTATGACTAGATCTGAGTAAATATGATTACAAAATCAACACGGACGGCGCTGGTTGAAGCATTCAGTATAACCTAAATCCAAGCCGCCCAACCTGGATTTTGAGCGATGTGAACCCTGAATTGA